>JBNMGS010000140.1:0-5539 GCA_050872365.1 Lachnospira sp. | reverse complement strand
TATAAATATTCATCCATATATAATTTTTATACATAAATATAAGACAAAAGGACTAGGTAGTATGCATTTTGTACTACCTAGTCCTTTTGCAATTTTATTACAAATTTTATCACCAATCATTTACTCTTTGATTTTTCTTTGCACTAATTATATAATGACTTATTTTTCAGCCCTGCTGCATTCACGAATCTGTGGTTCTGCACTCTTTCTATACATTAAAACGGAAAAGGATTACATCGCCATCTTTAACAACATAGTCCTTACCTTCCATACGTACAAGACCCTTTTCCTTAGCCTTGGCATATGTACCACAATCAAGAAGATCCTGATAATTGACAACCTCTGCCTTGATAAAGCCTCTTTCAAAATCACTGTGGATTTTGCCAGCTGCGCCTGGTGCTTTAGTTCCCTTTGTTATAGTCCATGCTCTTGTTTCTGTTTCACCTGCTGTTAAATAGCTGATAAGACCAAGTATTCTATAGCTTGCTGCTATAAGCTTGTCAAGACCTGATGAACTGATTCCAAGGTCATCAAGGAACATCTTCTTCTCGTCATCATCAAGTTCTGATATTTCTTCTTCTATCTGTGCACATATAACGAATACCTCACAGTTGTCCTTCTTCGCATACTCACGAACCTGTGCAACATACTCATTATCTGCACCGTCATTTGCAAGATCATCTTCTGATACATTAGCTGCAAATATAACCGGCTTGGCTGTAAGAAGATTATATTCTTTCATAAATGCTTCTTCATCTTCGTCTTCACACTCGAAATTCTTGGCAAGATTACCAGCTTCAAGGAATGCAAGCAGTCTTTCTATAAGATCACATTCCTTTGCGATATCCTTGTTGTTATAAGAAGCTCTCTTCTGCTTTGCTAATCTTCTCTCAAGCACTTCCATATCTGAGAATATAAGCTCAAGATTAATCGTTTCTATATCTCTTACAGGATTAATAGAGCCATCAACATGTACAATATTGGAATTCTCAAAACATCTTACAACATGTACAATTGCATCCACTTCCCTTATGTTGGCAAGGAACTGGTTACCAAGACCTTCACCCTTGCTTGCTCCCTTTACAAGACCTGCTATATCAACAAACTCTATAACTGCTGGTGTAATCTTAGCCGAATTATAAAGTGCCGCAAGCTTATCAAGTCTCTCATCTGGCACTGTAACAATACCTACATTAGGGTCTATTGTACAGAATGGATAATTGGCTGATTCTGCTCCTGCCTTAGTCAGCGAATTAAACAATGTACTTTTACCCACATTTGGAAGACCAACGATTCCTAGTTTCATATCTTAATATACCTATCCGGAAACTCTGTGTTTTATAGAGTTACCGCCTTTCTGTATTTTATTTGTATAATTCATTTCATAATCATTGCACAACATTAGTTAAATCTGTCTATTATACCCAATCCACATATTACATTGAATTCTTATTTAACATTAGTGCATTTTCCTAACTTAATATAAAGACATAATTTCTTTAAATTTTCTTACATTCTCTGCTGCATCATTCTTAAACACTGCTGAGCCTGCAACAACAACATTAACACCTGCTTCAAGAACCGAGGCAAGATTACTTATATTAATGCCACCATCAATCTCTATATCAACACTATCAAGCCCCTTGTCAACAAGGAGTTTCTTTACTTTCTTTACCTTATCTATCGATTCTGGTATAAACTTCTGACCTCCAAAGCCTGGATGAACACTCATAACTAAAACCATATCAACCATTGAAAGATAAGGTTCTATGGCTTTGACTGGTGTTTCCGGGTTAAGCGTAATAGCTGGTTTAACCCCACATTCCCTGATTTTATTAAGCGTAGCTGCTACATCCTGGCAGGCTTCTACATGAACTGTTATTATATCAGCACCACATTTTACGAATTCTTCCACATAACGGATAGGCTCATCTATCATAAGATGCACATCAAACACCTTTTTAGTACATTCCCTGATTGATTTAACGACTGGATTGCCGAAAGAAAAGCTTGGAACAAAGCTTCCATCCATGACATCAAGATGAATATATTCTGCTCCTGCCTCATCAACTGCCCTTATATCTTTCTCAAGATTCTTAAAATCTGCTGCCAGTAACGATGGCGATAATATCATCATAATATAATTTCCTCACTAATCTGCTTATTTGCTTTAATCTGTGCATATCCAAGAGTTTATACATCAGTACTTCTTCTGATTCTTTATCTCTTCATATATTTCCACATAACTCATATAACGACGTCTGCTTATAAGCCCATTCTCAACTGCTTTCTTTACTGAACAGTCAGGCTCATTAATATGTACACAGCCGTTAAACCTGCACGTTCCTTCATATTCAGCAAATTCATTGAAATAAAATCTCACCTGTTCTTTTTCAAGTTCAGGAAGATTAAGTGATGTAAATCCTGGCGTATCACATATGTATGTACTGCCATTTACATTAAATATCTCTGAGTGTCTTGTTGTATGACGACCCCTTCCTATCCTGCTGACACCACCTGTTTTGCTTATTTCTCCCTGTGCTTTTCTGTCTGGAAGAATTACATTGGTAAGCGATGATTTGCCTACTCCGGATGGACCTGCAAGTATGGTTGTTTTATCTTTAAGTGTATTCATAACTGTGTCAATGCCTGTATTATTATAGGTACTTATAAATATCACCTTGCATCCGCAGCTTTCATATATTTTTTCAAGTTTATTTATATCTTCTTTTCCAACAAGATCCGTCTTATTAAACACAACTACAGTTGAAACATTCTGATAATCCATCATAAGTATGAATCTGTCTAAAAGATTATAATTAGGTTCTGGCGACTTTACTGCAAATATAACCATAGCCTGGTCTATATTAGCTGATGCCGGTCTTATAAGCTCGTTTTTTCTTTCAAGAATATCAATGATATTTCCCTTTTTATTTTCTTCATCTATAATATCTATTAATACATTATCGCCCACCAACGGCTTCACTTTTCTGTTTCTGAATATTCCCTTGGCTTTACACTCATATATACCACAGGACTCTACATGTACATAATAGAATCCTGCTATTCCTTTAATTATTTTTCCCTGCATATCACATTGTATCCACTATTCTTCATGTTTTATGTCAATCCTTATCACTTTATAAAATGCATAAAACATATCATATGCTATACATCATTGCAATAAAGTACTGTTATTATTCTCCATCACTAAGCAGACTAATCACTGTCTGGCAGTCTGCGTAGCTGCCTGGTTATTATTAGCTGCTGTTGTCTGCTGTTGAGGCTGCTGATAATGGCTAACATATATAGTAATAGTTGTTCCTGATGGCACAGAATCTCCTGATGAATAAGGAGTCTGTGACGTAACTGTTCCATATTCTGCTTTAGAAGATGTTTCATACTTAACTGTTACTTTAAGATTAGCTGAATCAAGTGTCTGGCTTGCAAGACTTTCTGACATGCCAAGTACATTAGGTACTGTTACATTAGTAACTTTCTTTCCACGGCTTACCTCTATGGTAACAGTTGAACCCTCTGTAACTTTTCCTGAAGGAGTGTATTTTATAACATCACCGGCTGCTACTGAATCACTGTACGTATAATCAACTGATGCTACAAGATTAGCTGCTTCTATAAGTTCCTTAGCTTCCTGTTCTGTCTTACCCTTTACATTCGGTACTGATACTTCCTTTATCTCCTTGCCTGTACTGATTGTTAATACGATCTGTGAATTCTTCTCAACCTTTGAACCGCCTACATTGCCCTGACTTATAACACAATCCTCTGCAACTGTGTCTGAGCTTTGAGTAACAGCTTTATATCCAAGTCCAACCTTGTTAAGCGCCTTAATGGCATCTTCCTTAGTCATACCAACAACGTCAGGAACTTCCACCATGTCTGATGACTTATTATTGGATGAACTGACTGTCGTTGCCTCAACTGATGCCTTATTATTCTTTGCTGTATTCTTGCCACTTCCCACAAGTTTGATTACTACGAATATAGTAATAATAAGAATAATAACTGCAATACCTATTCCAATACATTTCATGACAAGCTCCAGCTTATCATTTCTCTCATCATCTATGTCTTCATCATTATCTGAATCATTATCTAAAAGCTCATCTTCTGTATTCTTAGAAGCTGCATCTGAATCCAGTTCTGCACTTTCTGTCAGAAGTTCATCTTCCGTATCTGATTCATCACCTTTATCGTCCTCATGTACTGCACTATCGTACACAGAACCCATCTTTACGAAATCTTCATCAGGCATTACAAGTGATTTCTTAAGGTCAGCAATAAGGTCGGAAGCTGACTGATATCTTCTGTCTGTTTTTTTCTGTGTGCACTTAAGCACTATCTTATCTACACTTACAGGTATACCTTCTACAAGCTGCGATGGTGCTGGTATGCTATCCTGTATATGCTGTACCGCTACTGATACTGCTGAGTCCCCATCAAAAGGAACAGTACCTGTAAGCATCTCAAAAAGTGTAATACCAAGAGAATATATATCACTTCTTTCATCGGAATATCCACCACGAGCCTGTTCTGGTGAAATATAATGCACCGATCCCATGGATGCCGAAGTGTTAATAGTAGCTGATGAAGCCACCTTTGCTATACCAAAATCAGTTACCTTTACCTTACCTTCTTTAGATATAATTATATTCTGAGGTTTAATATCTCTATGAACAATTTTATGCTTATGTGCTGCATCCATACCATTAGCGACCTGTATCGCTATACTTACAGCCTCTTTATACGGAAGCTTGCCTCTTTTTTCAATATATTTCTTAAGAGTTATACCTTCAACAAGCTCCATGACTATATAATATATTCCATTCTCAACACCAACATCATAGACATTGACTACATTAGGATTAACCAGTCCTGCTGCTGACTGTGCCTCTGCCCAGAACTTGCTTACAAATGTCTTATCCTGGCTGAATTCAGATTTCATAACCTTAATAGCAACATATCTGTTAAGCTTATGGCACTTGGCCTTATAAACATCAGCCATTCCACCAGTACCTATCTGTTCAATTATTTCATACCTGTCGGCTAAAAACATTCCTTCTCTTAACATGATTCTTTACCTTTCCAACTTATGGTTCAATCAATACTACCGAAATATTATCTTTTCCACCATTACTATTAGCCTTGTCTATGAGGCTGTCTGCAGCTTCTTTAATATCAGTGCTCTCCCTTACAATATGCAGAATCTCTGTATCTTCAAGCATATTGGTAAGTCCATCAGAACACATAAGAATAATATCGTTATCCTTAAGATCTACAGAAAACATCTCCGCATCTACAGTCTCACAACCTCCGATAGCTCTGGTTATATAATTTTTCTTTTCATGTGTTCTCGCTGCTTTTCTGTCAATCTGTCCAAGCTGTACCATTTCCTCAACAAGCGAATGGTCTCTTGTTATCTGTGTTATATCATCACCTATAACATAAAGTCTGCTGTCACCTACATTGGCAACCCTTAGTGTATTACCAAACACACTTGCAACTACAAGTGTAGTTC
>JBNMGS010000139.1:0-5549 GCA_050872365.1 Lachnospira sp. | reverse complement strand
GTGAATAATTGTATTTCAAGAAGATAGCTTTTATGTCAGAATTAAGATATAGAAGCTGTCTTTTTGCATTAACAGATTTTATAAGAAACAATCTATGTATAATGAATAAGTTATACAGGAAATGATTTTATCTTGATAATGATATACAATCTCTCCTTTCTTTCAGTATTCAAGGGGATTCAGAGGAAACTTTAGAAATAAAAAAAGTAGCGAGAGAGGGATTTGAACCCACGACACCACGGGTATGAACCGTGTGCTCTAGCCAACTGAGCTATCTCGCCACAAAAAGAAAATATATATTAGAACTTTCGTTCTAAGTGGGACCTACAGGGCTCGAACCTGTGACCCTCTGCTTGTAAGGCAGATGCTCTCCCAGCTGAGCTAAGATCCCGTTCGCTTTGTTCGCGTTTTGTTTTTTGTCTCACGCAAACTGCTTCGCTATTATAATATTAAAATGCACCAGTTGTCAACACTTTTTTACAAAAAAAATCAAAAAACTTTTTATTTCATTTAATTAAACAATGCGATATATAAGTTGCACAAAAAACATACAACCAAGTTGTGATAATACAACAAAATAAATAAAAACGCTTGAAAAAATAAAAAGAGTATGTTATTTTATATTTACCATTACAAATACTTTTTACAAGATTTTATTTTTCATATCGAATTCTAGTTGTTAACAAAGATTAGAATTCTCCCTCCTTTCATCATGATGGTATAATCCATTATGAGTATTATTTTTCTCCCCTGTGGCTATTATAGTCACAGGGGCTTTTAATTTGTTCATAATTTTATTTTAGATTTCACTTTCAATTCTACATGTAAAACTTATATGTAAATATTACATTACTCTCCCCCCCCCCTTGACATAACCGGTATAAATGAGATAAATTGTTAACAGTTAGTTCGACATATCTAACATATGTTAGTATGGCATACAATTAAATAGTCGTATATAACTTAATGTAAAGGTCAAAAGGTCAAAAAGTCATTCATGCTTGCATGAAATGCCTTTTGAACTTGTGACCCCAACATCATATAACTTATAGCTGTTAATATTTCAGGTAATTGTTTAACTTAAGAAGTTATGGAGTCGGAGATAAAACCAAACTACATGATAATAAATAATAAAAATACCTGAAATAAAAAAGCAAATTAATAAACAGAATAATAATACGAATGTATTACAAAAACAGAAATGGAGAAATAATATGATAAAAAAACGTCTGGTACAGGTTGTACCTGATAGTAAAAAATACATAGTGGGAAATGTAGTATTTCAGTGGATAGCATTGATATCGAATATAGTATTTATGACAACGATTACATCTTTTATTGCTTTTTTGGCGTTTAACAAAGATGCACAGGCTATAGAAGGAAAGATATTATCACTTGTTGGAATATCTTTTGTATGCTTCTTAATCCGTTTTATATGTAATATTTGCTCATCAAGAATGAGTTATGAATCATCAAAGACTGTAAAAAAGACACTTAGAAATATGATATATGAAAAGCTGTTAAGACTTGGGGCATCATATAACGAAAAGATAAAGACATCTGAGATGGTTCAGATAACGGTAGAAGGTGTGGATCAGCTTGAAACATACTTTGGGGCATACCTCCCACAGTTCTTTTATGCGATGCTGGCACCACTTACACTTTTTGTATATGTGTGTACTATCAATGTGACAGCAGCGGTAGTTCTTCTTATATGCGTTCCACTCATACCAGTATCAATAGCTGTTGTGCAGACATGGGCAAAGAAGCTTTTAGCAAAGTACTGGGACCAGTATACAGCACTTGGAGATACATTCTTAGAAAATCTTCAGGGACTTACAACACTTAAAATATACCAGTCAGATGAATATAAAAATAATCAGATGAATGAAGAATCTGAGAAGTTCAGAAAGATAACTATGAAAGTACTTACAATGCAGCTTAATTCCATAACAATAATGGATTTCGTTGCATATGGAGGAGCTGCTCTTGGACTTATTATATCAGTATTACAGTTTAAGAGCGGACATATAGATATGGCAGACTGCCTGCTTATAGTACTTTTATCTGCAGATTTTTTCATACCTATGCGACAACTTGGTTCTTTTTTTCATATTGCTATGAACGGAATGGCAGCAAGCGATAAGATATTTAATTTTCTTGACTTAGAGGAAAGCGATAAAGGAAGTGTAAGCTTTCCAGATAAGTATGATATAAGATGCAAGGCTGTGCAGTTTGCATATGAACCTGAAAGACAGATACTTAAAGGTGTCAATATAAGCTGTCCTATGGGAAGCTTTACTGCGATAGTCGGTGAGAGCGGATGCGGTAAGTCTACATTTGCAGGTATCCTTATGAGGAAAAATGAAAACTATAGAGGTGACATTACTATAGGCGGTGTACAGCTTTCTGATATTAGCGAAAGCTCGCTTATGGAGCATATTGCCTATATAAGCCACCAGAGCTATATATTCAAGGGCACAGTAAGAGATAATCTTCTTATGGCATCACCGAAAGCCACAGATGAGGATATGTGGAATGTATTAAAGAGAGTTAATCTTGCAGATTATATAAAAGAGCAGGGCGGGCTTTATATGAAGCTTAATGAGCAGGCATCCAACCTGTCAGGCGGACAAAGACAGAGATTATCGCTTGCAAGGGCTCTTATGAGAGATAACAGCATATATATATTTGATGAGGCAACAGCTAACATAGATGTTGAAAGTGAAGACGACATTATGTCAGAAGTTCATAACATTGCAAAAACTAAGACAGTTATTCTTATATCACACAGACTTGCAAATGTTGTGAAAGCAGACAACATATATGTATTAAAGGATGGAAGTGTTACAGAGTCAGGAAGCCATAGTGAACTTATAGAAAAGAATGGTGTATACAGCAGATTATGGAATACACAGTGTGAGCTTGAGGCATTATAGTAATATGCATATCATTAATAGTCAAAATGTCAAAAAGTCATTTATACCTGTCTGAAAAGGCTTTTGAACTTGTGACCTGCCTAATACCGAAAACGGAATAAAAAGACGTAGAATACAGCTTTTATGGGCGTTAGTATACATCATATATATGATAAACGATAGAATGGAGATAAGTATGAAAAATAAGATAAAACAACGCAGCGGTTTTATTGTTATGTTAAGGCTTATAGGTCTTGTAAAACCGCTTGCCGGTTATATGATTATAGCTATATTGATGGGACTTGCCGGACATCTGTGTGCATCCTTCATAACAATATTTGGCGGATATGCAATACTTGATGTTACAGGTTATGATACCGGATTTTCAATTACATTTATATTTGTGAGCGTTATTTTGTTTGCACTTGTTAGAGCGGGCTTTAGATATGCAGAGCAGTCCTGCAACCACTTTATTGCTTTCAGGCTGCTTGCAATAATAAGAGATAAGGTGTTTAAAGCACTCAGAAGGCTATGCCCTGCAAAGCTTGAGGGCAGGGACAGAGGTAATCTTATATCAGTCATAACATCGGATATAGAGCTTCTGGAAGTATTCTATGCACATACAATATCACCTATAGCTATAGCAATATTATATACAGTAATAATGTGTGTCTATATAGGTTCTTTCCACTGGATATTAGCAATTGTAGCGCTTGCTGCATATATTGTTACAGGAGTAGTTATTCCACTTATAATATCAAAGGCTAGCGGAAGTGACGGAATGGACTTTCGTACAAAGTCGGGAGAACTTAGCAGTTTCGTACTTGACAGTTTAAGAGGAATACAGCAGATAATCCAGTATGGTACAGGAAGTAAAAGACTTACAGATATGAATAAGCAGACAGATGAGCTTTTGGTGTCAGCAAAGCATATGAAAGATATATCAGGTGTTAATACGGCAGTTACTAATATCTGCATACTTGTGTCTGACATTATTATGCTTATTACAGGTTCTAAGCTTTATGCAGATGGTGTTATCGGCTTTGATGGTGTGCTTCTTACAACAGTTGCGCTGTTCTCATCATTTGGCCCTGCTGTAGCACTTGCGGCGCTTGGAAGTACTTTGCAGAGCACATTTGCAGCCGGAAACAGAGTGCTTAACATACTTGAGGAGGAACCGGTTGTTGAGGACGTTGCAGGCAAAGACAGCGTTGCATTTGAAGGCATAAGTTCAGAAAATGTTACATTTTCATATGAAGATGAAAAGATACTTGATGACTTCACAATAAATATACGCAAGGGCGAGGTTACTGGAATAGTTGGAAAGAGCGGAAGTGGAAAGTCTACACTTCTTAAGCTTTTTATGAGATTCTGGGATGTAAACAGTGGAAGTATACGAATAGGAAGTCAGGATATAAGGAATATTAATACTACCAACCTGCGTGATATGGAAAGCTTTATGACACAGGATACGCATCTTTTCTGTGACAGTATAAGGAATAATATCAGAATAGCAAGACTTGATGCTACAGATGAAGAGATAGAAAATGCATGCAAAAAGGCTGCTATACATGACTTTATTATGACACTGCCAGAAGGATATGACACTCCGGTTGGAGAACTTGGCGATACACTGTCAGGCGGTGAAAAGCAGAGAATAGGTCTTGCAAGAGTATTTCTTCATAATTCAGACCTTGTACTTTTAGATGAGCCTACAAGTAACTTAGACAGCCTTAATGAGGCTGTGATACTTAAGTCACTTGCAAAGGAAAGACTTGATAAGACAGTAGTGCTTGTATCACATAGACAGTCAACTATGAGGATAGCTGACAGGATATATTCAGTTGAAAATGGACGAATGAGCTGATAAATGTGTGGATAAGGCATTAGAAATATATTACAGACAACTTATTATTTTTATTTATGGAAATACAGATTATGAAAAAAACGGACATTAATAAAAAGCGTGAGCAGGAGAAAAAGATGGTTACGCAGATGATACATGTGTATTGCCGTGGAAAGCATCACACTAAAGGGGATATGTGCAGTGAATGTAAGAAATTATCAGATTATGCCAGTATGAGAAGTGATAAGTGTCCATTTATGGAAACAAAGACATTTTGTTCTAACTGTAAGGTTCACTGCTATAAGCCGGAAATGAGAGAAAAAATCAGGGAGGTTATGAGATATTCAGGACCAAGAATGATATTTCACCATCCGGTTGCGGCTATACGTCATGTAATACTTACGAAAAAGGAAAAGAAGCAGATAGAAAGTAAAGGGTAAAATCAGGGTATAATGGGTACAGAGCCTGATGAATAATAGAAATTCAGACTAAAAGAATTCGTGATTAAATAAAAAATGGGTAGTCATAGAATGGAGGACGGATATGAATATTGAGGTCATATACGGTGTGCTGATACCATTGCTTGGAACAACGCTCGGCGCAGCATGCGTATTTTTTATGAAAAATGCCATAGGAGATAAAGTGCAAAGACTTCTTATGGGCTTTGCATCAGGCGTTATGGTGGCAGCATCTGTGTGGAGTCTTCTTATACCATCAATAGAACAGTCGGCTTCTATGGGAAGACTGTCGTTTGTGCCAGCACTTACAGGATTATGGGCAGGTAT
>JBNMGS010000138.1:0-5595 GCA_050872365.1 Lachnospira sp. | reverse complement strand
GGATTCGAACCTTCGAAGGCAGTGCCAGCAGATTTACAGTCTGTCCCCTTTGGCCACTCGGGAATCCACCCATTTATCATAAGCAAATATACATAAATATATTTGCCAACGAAACTTTTTGAAGTGTACCATATATAATCATTCTTTGCAAGTCTTTTTTTGCATTTTTAATATAAGCAGCACAAACTCACTAATATCTCATCTCTATCGATGTTATCCTGAAGCCCTTGTACTTCTTAAAGTTGTCGTTTCCGATACTGTTTGAGTAATTGTATATACTTACTGTTTCCTCCGGAACAAATGTAAGCTTTACAAGTCCGTCCTCACCGATTGCGCTCACAGGAATAATGAGTACATTGCGGTTATCATTGACCTTATCCACTCTTATTCTGTCACCATATTCATTCTTGTGGTAAGTTACAGCCTCCTCTGCCTCATCATAAGCCTCAATAGTACCTATATAAGTATCATTGGCATACACCTTTGTAGCAGTATTATAACTTGCACCATACACATCAAGCACAACATCCGATGGCACATTTACAGTAAATCTGTAGTAAAGAGAAGCCTCCTTGCTGTCTGTTGTATATATGCCTGTGTGCAGTGAATAAAAGCCCTTACTATATCTGTATGGAATGTGAAGGTCGACAGTCTTTTCACTGCTGTCAGTATCAGTGTCCGTATCCCCTGCCTTATCAGCAGCATTATCCTGTGAATAACTGTCTGCGCAGCAAGCATTTTCTGGAAATACTTATCTATGGCTGAATCTCTGTTAGACTCGACTTTATCCTTATCAAACTCCTTATCATCTGCCTCATCGCTCTCATCACGGTCTGATGGGTTGCCATAGAGCTTCTCTTCCTCTAACAGTCTTTTGTACTCATCCAGCTTGGATGTATCATATATATCAACATCGCCAAAACTGTAATCAAGCCCGTGTTCTCCCGGCCATCTTGACAGCTCGCCGTCAACATAATACAGGTCGTACTCCTTGGAAACCTCACGTTTCTGACCTAATACAAGAGTAGCAAGATAAAATACTGCAAGCGCAGCCGTAATAACATAACATATTCCATTAATTATCTTTTTATTCTTCATATATAATCCTCATTTTTATCAACACCTGTGGTTTTGCATTAAGCTGTAAATGCGTTGACACCAGCCGTAAACCACAACCATATAAGAAACGCCTCCATAACAACGACAAGCGCTGTCGCACAAAGCTTGATATCCTTCTTATCTGCAAGATAATCATATATACCTATAAATATTACATAGCTTCCAACGATAAAACGGCACATTGACATAACACCGCCTGTTAAAGGAATAACTAAAGTTATGGCTGCAAATACAACCTCCTCATAGTATCCTTTCTTAAGCATATATATGTATACAACTATCGCCATGATAACGACAAGCGGAATCCAGTATCTTTCCGCATATATGTTGTTAAAGAAGTCCCATACCATATTGCCGATATAACCTGCTCCATCTTCTCTCCACGCAGCCTGTACGTGTCTGAATGCCCACGCATCGCCGCTTACCCAGTAAAGATGCAGCATATTTACAAATATTCCTGCCGGACATATAAATATCTGAAGAAGTCTTACAGGTGTACACAATATGTCACGCACAAACATTCCGAACTTCTTAATACTTATCCTGCCGCTATACGAGTCACGGTACATCCTTACAACCAGTGGGAATACAAGTATAACCCCGACTATTCTTGTACAGCTTGCAAGCATCGCAGCTATGGCTGGTATCCAGTAGCTGCGCTCCTTATCGCTCTCTTTTTTCAGATAGTAAAAGAATATTGCAATGAGCATCATAAACAGAGTTTCTGAATATACACAGTGAAGATAGAATGTATATGGTCCCATATATAAAAGCACTACTGCTATATATCCTAATCTTCCCGGCTTGTACAGTCTTACTGTCTTTACCAGATACAGACCTGTCACATATGTAAATATAGAGCTTAACAATATTCCTGCCTGCTGGTAGTTAAGAAAAAAGAATATATACTTAAACCATCTTATAAGTACCGGAAACAGCGGGAAGAACGCCCAGTTAGCCCGTCCATCCCCTGCTTTTATGCTCTCGACAAGGCTGTAGCCATTCTCTGCTATCTTTATGTACCAGTCTGCATCACCACCAAGAAACATCTTGGCAAAGGTTATATTATTGCCAAATGCTGAGTTGGTAACACAGCCTATAAATATATAGAACAGTTTGGAAACAAGAAGGATTACAAACACATCACATGCAAGTTTCCTGTTTTCTTTGGTAGTCAGTCTGCCCAGCTTATCAGATATTTTCTCTTTCATACATTCTCCATTTCTACAAGATTATACTTCCTTTTTAAGAAGCTCTACATATCTTCTCGTTGCATCCTGCCATGTTGGAAGAGGGGTGAAACCGTTCTTTACAAGCTTACTCTTATCAAGTCTTGAGTTAAATGGTCTTGCTGCCTTAGAAAGACCATACTCTTTTGTTGTCACAGGAATAACCTTAGTATCAAGTCCTGCCTGCTTATATATCTCAAGAGTAAAGTCATACCATGATATATATCCACCCTCGTTAGTTGCGTGATAATATCCGTACTTGTCAGTTTCTATCATATCAACAAGAAGAACTGATAAGTCAAGTGTGTAAGTTGGTGTTCCTATCTGGTCGTTGACAACTCTTACTGTATCGTGTGTCTTACCCACATTAATCATAGTCTTTATGAAGTTCTTGCCATTGACACCGAATACCCATGCTATTCTTACTATAAAGTACTTATCAAGAAGCTCTGATACCGCTAATTCTCCTTCAAGCTTAGTCTGTCCATATACATTGAGCGGCTTATAATCCTTACAGTCCGGCTCCCAAGGCTTCTCGCCCTGTCCGTCAAACACATAGTCAGTGCTTATATATACCATCTTGCAGTCAAGCTTCTTAGCTGCCTTTGCAATATTTCTTGTACCTCCGGCGTTTACTGCACGCACCTTCTCAACCTTGTCATCATCCTCTGCCATATCAACCGCAGTCCATGCGGCACAGTGTACTATAACGTCCGGATTAATGCGTGTTATAATCTCATCAACTGCCTTTTCATCTGTAATATCCATCTGGACATATTCCATATTAACAACGGCAGTATTATCATCAACTCCACTGTACTCTGGTGTTATGTCGCTTCCTACTCCTGTGTATCCTCTCTTTGCAAGTTCATTCATCACATCATGTCCCAGCTGTCCTGAAACACCTGTAACTAATACCTTCATAATTAATCCTCCGTTTTTATAAAATCATATACTATCTTTCCCAGTCTTTCTGGCTCGTAGCGGTGTACAACCTCATCATAGGCTGTTTCATCCACATTTGCATTATAATCAGACATAATGTGCGCAAGGTTCTCTATCTGCTCCTGCTCACTGCACCTTAAGTTAAATGTATTGATATTACCATCTGTTATCTCATTAAATATAGGCAGATTGCTGGCTATTATAGGCTTGTTAAACCTCATAACCTCTATGACAGGCATACCGAAGCCCTCCGCCTTTGATGGAAATACGAAAGCTGACATTCCTGCATACAGCTCATGCTTTTTATCGTGTGAAACATAATCAAGATAAGATATGTCCTTATCCTTAGCCATTGCACTCTCAACAAGGGAATTAATATCCTCCTCCTGCATCTTTCCACCAAGTATAAGCTTCTTTGTTCCACCTGATTCTTTATACTTAAGATATCCCTTTATAAGCAGGTCTACGCCCTTACGCTTTTCCATATTGCCGATATAAAGGAAATAATCTCCATCCGTATTAACCCATTTTTTCTTAATGGGATTGGATATTATATAGGCGTTGACATTCTTTATATGCTTAGCCTCCGGAAAATATTTTTCTGTTGTGCGCTTTGTCTGCTCGGAATTATAAAGAATCATATCTGTATGCTTAAGTGTCTTTTTAAGATTGTGCTTAAAGTACAGATTATACACTCTTCCAAAGTATTCCACATATTCTATAGGAAACATATCGTGTATGGTTATCATAGTCCTGTAATTCCCTTTTAAGTCTATAGGAATTATGGTATTTACCTCCCAGAATATATCCGGCTTTATAATATCAAGCTGTTTTTTTACAAATGAAAAATAAGAATACACACCTGCAGTTCTATATACTTTTTTGCCCTGTGTATACACTTCTATGCTCTTAAATGACTTTATATACTCACTCTCCGCAACATCTGATATAAGCACAAACTCTATGTCCTTATACTTTATAAGCTGCTTAAGAAAGTCATTAAGATACATTCCAACACCACTCGGTCTGCTGCCAAGTGTCCTTGCATCAATCGCTACCTTCATACCGCTCCTCTGCTTCTATATACTACACACCTGCACTTATCAGCCTGCATATCTGTCAAACAGCTTCACAAGCTCTCCTGCCGTCTTTTCCCATGAATACTTTCCAAGCACAGCCTTAGCTGCCTCTTTTTCCTTTACTGCATCACTGTTATCAAGCAGCTCGTCAAGATTGACCTCTGGCTTATCACAGTTGATATACAGCGCAGAAGCCCCATATATCTCATGTAACACCGGTATGTCGCCAAGCACTATACGCGCTCCCATACACAGCGCCTCCATAGGAGGAATACCAAAGCCTTCATATGTTGATGGAAATATAAATGCCTTACAGTACTTCATAAGTGCCCTTGCCTCTGCATCCTTTGCATAACCGACAAGAACTATGTTAGGCATTTTTTCTATGCCGGACTTATCGCCTAATGCACGTCCTGCAACAACATATGTAACCTCCGGGTGCCGCCTTGCATTTTCAAGTATCCAGCGGAGATTTTTGTTAGGCGCAAGCGAGGCAAGATAGAAGTAATACTTACCCCTCTTTATCCTTGATGCATATCTGTCAAATATGCCTTCATCCACATAATCTATGTTAAAATGCTGCCATCCATTTCCGGCAACGACTATATCCTTATTCTTAAGCCTGTAATTGTCAAGTATCTCCTTTTTTGAATACTCACTTACTGTCATTATGGCATCAGCCTTTTTAAATGCTTTATCATACATAAGCTTTCTGAACAGTATTTCATGCCAGTCACCAGGCTCCGTAAAAAAGCCCGGATGGGTCTTAAATGCAATATCGTGGACTGGGACTATTCCATTTTTCATAAAAAGTGACACCTCATTGCACAGATACACAGGCTTTGCCTTCTGTCTGTCCACATAGCGCTGGAATGTGAGCTGCTCCCACATTCTTCCTGCCCTGCCTTTTAGTATCACTATCTTTATGTTATCATACTTAGTCTTGTAACTGTTAATCTCTGCCGAAGTTCCCTCAGAATCTATCTCTGGAACTGCTATCTCAACGTCATATGGCTTGTCCTTTACCATACCATCAAGCTTTTGTGTTATTTCTCTTGCGTATCTCTGAACTCCCAGAACCTGTCCGTATAAAAATCTTCCGTCAATAATATACTTCATAATAGCCCCCGATTCGTGCTTCACAACCGCTTACTTTTGTTTACTGTCAAAGATTACTTTCGTACATCCGGCTTATATGTTGGAACAAACTCCTTAACAAGAGC
>JBNMGS010000137.1:0-5649 GCA_050872365.1 Lachnospira sp. | reverse complement strand
CGGCAGATTTTATCATAACATCATGGCAAAGGAGAATTCTCCCCTCTCACATCTTATGACGTGCCTTGCATTATACTTATCGAGCACAGTCATAACATTGCGTAGTCCAAAGCCATGTTCTTCCTTATCTTTCTTTTTCGTTGTCATATATCCGTCCTGTGTTATCTCTGGTTCATGTTTATAAGTGTTTGACACTGATAATATCGTATGTGCATCCTCGCATGTGAACTTAAGCTTTATCAGCCTGTGATTAATATCGCATTGCTTAGCCGCTTCTATTGCATTATCAAGAAGATTCGATAACACCTGGACTATATCCTCATCTGATATACTTATTCCAGAAAGGTCATTAATCTTAAACACCATAAGTATATTATTGTCAACTGCCTCCTGATACTTTGCATTAAGCACTGCATTAACTATCTTGTTGTTAGTATCTATCATATCAAGCTCCCTGTTCAGGTTCCCGGTTATGCTTTTAACATAGCTTTTAAGCTTGTCATATTCTCCATTTTCAGCCAGTGTATCTATACACAGCATCTGATTCTTATACTCATGTGTCTTTCTTCTTTGTCTGTCGAAATTCTCAGAAACAGTTCTATATAACTCTATCTGGTCTGCTGCCTGCTGTTTTAACACCTCATTCTCTCGAAGCTTATATGAATTTACTATGATGTCCTTTACAAGATAAAACATAATAATATCCATAATAACAACAGCTACCGCTATTACATAATATATATATGCTATCCTTGTGTCATCAACCACCATCAAAGTTCCGCCAAGTGCCGTAACAATAGCTACTGTAGACACAGGAAAAAACAGAAGTTTTCCACAATCTCTATTGCTTACATCTACTCTGTTAACTTTCTTTCTTAAACTGTATTGTCTTAACAATATCGTTATTAATAAAAAAACTGCCCTGCTTAGTATAACAATTGCATTACCCGCTGCCTCTGATACATTACCCACGTTATCTATGCTTCCAAATATGTTTATCATAACGAGCATAACAAGATAATCAAGCACTATTGCCATTGAATAGTATAGCAACGCTATTGACACTGACTTGATAATACTTATCTGTTCCATAATATACATATATATAACTATCACCATCACGCCTGCCAACAGCTTTATTGGCATATATGACCTAAGTGCACCAGACACAACAAGCATCATACTTATGAGCAGAATCATGCTCATATTATATACCCTGTCCGTTATATTTTTCCTACGGACAACGAAAGATTCATATAACATCCTGCAGGTTATCATTTCGATAGTCATTATTATCACACTGTTAATACAATTCCCCATTATAATCTTCCCCTGTAAGCTATGTAGTTATCAGTAACTTCCCTGTACCTCCCCTTTGGTATGCTTATCTGTTCGCCATTATCCAATATGACATAATATCTTCCGATTTCCTTAATATAATTCATATTGACCATATAACTCTGATGCACACGTAAAAAGCCAGCTTTTACATATTCATTTTCAATATCATTCAAAGTATTATATACACTATAATCCTCTGGATTTCTTCCCTTTATATGAAACATGAGCTTATGCTTATTGCTTTCTATATACATTATCTGGTTGACCGGCACTTCACAGCTTCCACCGCAGAAGTCTATTGTTTTCATTTCATGACTATAATTCATCTTATCAAGTATTGCATCCATACATTCATATATAGATGCACTTAACTGATTGGTATTTTTCAGAATATATCTTATGGCATTGCAACGATATCCTTCTGGTGCATAATTAATATATGCTGTCACAAATGCTATATACATATCCTGTGAGTATGCTCTTATCTTATTAGCTGTCTGTATTCCATCCATATCCTTCATATCTATATCCAGAAATACTACATCATATTCCGCTACATTCTCACCCAACGCAACAAAATCCACTCCGGATGTATAAATATTTATTTCACGCTCAATATGTTTACTATCAAGATATACTTCAAGCAATTGCATGACTTTCTCTGCAAAAATCCTCTCATCATCGCATATGGCAATCTTTAGCATCAGTACGACCTCGGTTTCTTTAATATAATCCAATACATATATAATACTATACATGCCTGATATATGCAAAGAACCTCTCTGGTTTAGATGCTTTTTAGATGCTTTTCATAAATGCTTTTTTCTTATGATAAGATTGTTTTATAGCCGTTGTCGTTATGACTATATTTTTATTCCATCTACATATGCGAATTTATCACCTGATTAATATTTATGCAATATCAGTTGCAAAAAACGGACATATTATGCAAAAAAAGGACAAAAAAAGACCTGTATAAGTCAGATTTTAAGTTCTGACTTATGCAGGCTGGATTAATATATATACTCTTGTAACTCATTTTCTACTATTTCTTTTATATTTTCCGCTATGCTCTTTGCTTTTTTTTCATCTATCCGGGCATTAGCTGCTACCTGTAGTATTTCCTTCATTCCTGGATTACGTCCGTTACCATCTACCATAGTTGCATGTTCGCCACCTATCGAATTGCTATAAGTAAGGTCATATGCTGGTGATAACTTCCATACTCTTTCATTCGTATCATATATATATGAAAAATTCTTTGAATGATCATCCCTGTTATGTGCAAATACATTAAAACACATAAGACGATACATTTTCTCAACCTCTTCATAACTTTTCGTCAGTATAAATGTCAGCTTCATAAGCTGATTGTAATCAAGATTAGGTATTCTATGCGAAGTTTCTAACAAACCGCTTACTGATGCCATATGAACTTTTTTTCCATTTTTCCTGTCAAAACGCTTTACCGCAAAATATCCAGGACATTTTTCAGAACTTAACAATCGTGTTTCTGGCATATCTATCCCACATTTACGTGCGCATACTGAATAGTCATATTCCTGTTTCCCTATATCTTTGCTGTCATATGAAGATGGAAATTTTACTATCCACTCACTGCCATCTATTTCATAATATACCTTAGGACGTGCACCTCCAGATGAACCTCCCATCTGAAATATCGTATCAATATTATCTGAATTATCAGTTTCAAATATTTTTTCACACTGAACAGCTATTTCATCAAGTGACATCTGTTCTTCTTTCTGCATAAACCTGTTCTCTGGATAATATTCAAGTGCCCCCATACCACTCCTGCCTACTATAGCAAGTCTGTTTATTGCATCAACCTCATATGGATTAATCTTATTCTTTGCAAGGAGTCTGTCAACTAATAGCCTTCCCCACCCATCTGGCAGACTATCCGCAAATATTCCAAATAAACCACCAAATGGCTCATAGGACTTAGGTACAAATACTTTTTTCTCTAATGGTAATGATAGCGGACTTATCGAATAACCATTCATAAGCCACTCCTCACTATATTCAAATGCACATCTATAACCATCTGCTACCGCTAATGTTCCAACCTTGACACTATCTATAACTACATCAAGCTTCTTAACGTTGACCATCTATAACCTCCTGAATAGACGAATATCCCTTCTTCGCAAAAAGCCCCTCGAAATCATCCTGACATCCAAGCACGAAAGCAATCTTTATTAGCGAATTAAGCGATATATTGCCAGTCTGCTCGAATCTTTTTAGTGAACCAAGACTTACATCTGCACGCCTGCTAAGCTCCGCCTGTGTTAACTTCTGTTCCTTTCTTCTTGCTTTCATTCTTTTTACTATATCATTATTGACATCTTTGGGTGTTTTCATCATGTTTATTAATTTTAACGCATCATTCATAGATAATATATTAGCTATTTTTTATTATTTTGTCAATTATAGCTAATATATTAGCCTTATATCTCTATTAAATCCTCACACTTACAATTTAATATTTTTGCAAGTCTGAACACATTTTCAGCCCTTGTATTATTAATGTTTCTCTGTCTTTGTTCAAACAACTGTATCTGTCTTAACGGCACACCTGATAATTCCGATAATTCTCTCTGTGAATAACCTGACAGCTTGCGGATTCTCTTTAGATTCGTATCTACATAATAGTCATCAATTATATCGCTACTGCGATATAATTTCAATCAGTTGCAAAAAAATCCTCATTATCTAACAGTCTGACCGCCAGATAATGAGGAATTTTATTTACGCATCATGATTCCTTACACCACGAAGTCGTGCCATAGCTCTTGCCATAGACGCTGTGGATATATGATATTCCATAATGCTTTGTTTCTGTGCGAGCTGTTCCTTGGCTCTTTCAAGCGCTGCCTCAGCTCTGAACTTATCTATTTCTTCAGGTTTCTCAGCTGAATACACTATTATGTCTACTTTGTTGTGTTCAACCTTAAGAAGTCCTGTCGAAACTATAGCTTCCTGCCATGTTGTTTCTCCCGGAACCCTGAATCTTAATTCTCCAGTCTCAACACTACATGTCATAGGTTCATGATTAGCCATAATAGCCATCTCACCATCAAAACCATCGAATATAAGAATCTCACAAGGTCCGTCATAGAATACCTTATCACAGGCTATTAATTTCAATGAAAATGTATTCAACCCATACCTCCTTGTTTTTACGAAGTAAAAATCCGAGCCCCTCTGGCGAGGAGAGGTATTTACCTCATTGTTTTGCGAAGCAAAATGCGACTGCCCTTGCAGGAGCAGAGGTATTTACCTCCTTGTTTTGCGAAGCAAAATGCATATGCTTTAGCATATTCTGGCCCTTGCAGGAGCAGAGGTATTTACCTCATTGTTTTTACAAAGTAAAAATCCGAGCCCCTACTTTAATGTCTCTGCCTTAGCCTTAACATCTTCAATAGTACCTACATTAAAGAATGCTGCTTCAGGATACTCATCCATCTCACCATCAAGTATAGCCTTGAAGCCCTTAACAGTATCCTCAACCGGTACATACTTACCAGGAGTACCTGTGAAGTTCTCAGCTACATGGAATGGCTGTGATAAGAATCTCTGGATTTTTCTTGCTCTGTAAACAGTAATCTTATCATCCTCTGAAAGCTCTTCCATACCAAGAATTGCGATAATATCCTGTAATTCCTTGTACTTCTGAAGCACCTCCTGAACACGTCTTGCAACAGTATAATGTTCCTCACCTACTACGTCAGGCTCAAGGATTCTTGATGTTGATTCAAGTGGATCAACAGCAGGATATATACCCTGTTCAACAATCTTTCTTGAAAGAACTGTTGTTGCATCCAGATGTGAGAAGGTTGTTGCAGGAGCTGGGTCAGTAAGGTCATCAGCAGGAGCATATACAGCCTGTACTGATGTGATAGAACCCTTTGTTGTTGAAGCGATTCTCTCCTGAAGTTCACCTAAATCAGTTGCAAGAGTTGGCTGATAACCAACGGCTGATGGCATACGTCCAAGAAGTGCTGAAACCTCTGAACCGGCCTGTACGAAACGGAATATGTTATCAATGAATAAAAGCACATCCTGCTTCTTAACATCTCTGAAATACTCAGCCATAGTAAGACCTGTCTCTGCAACTCTCATTCTGGCTCCAGGTGGTTCATTCATCTGACCAAATACCAGTGCTGTTTTATCAAGAACACCTGATTCCTTCATTTCTGTCCATAAGTCGTTACCTTCACGGCTACGCTCTCCTACACCTGTGAATATAGAATAACCACCACTCTCGGCAGCTATATTTCTTAT
>JBNMGS010000136.1:0-5694 GCA_050872365.1 Lachnospira sp. | reverse complement strand
GTCAGAATGTAGATATTATTGTAAATATAATAGCACAGTTCTTCTTCCGTATACAAGCTGATGTCTGAATAACTTACATATAACGGGTTAACTGCCACCTTATCCCTGCATAAGATCATTGTACTCATACATATGCCTCACTTAAGTCTATCTCATCTGTTATTACCCTGCCGGAAGATTTGAATAATTCCCCGAATCCCATATCTTTTATCTGAACAACGCATTTGTCATAAGATACAGCATATATGTCAAGTCTTATTCTGGTCGTTTTTCCCTCGCGGTATGGTATGCTGCTTATATCTATTGTTTTATCAATACATTTTCCATCTGACATCACAAGCTTTAAATCCAGTGCTGTCATATCTTCTATAATAAAATCAGCACTTCTTTTAGCCATATACCAGTCTGTCCCCTGTTTTATCATACGGAATCTCATTGTTCTTCCATGTTCGCTTATATCAGTTTCTATATTAGCTTTAATACATCCATCCACCAGCAATGTAACATTGTCAAATATATCCTGATAAATATGCTCATACGCAGCATAACACGCACCACGCACATACAGATTCTGACCTATGTATGCTTTTCTTCCTTTTACAAGTGTCCTGGACAATCCATCAGGCAGCTTTCCAACATCAAAGCCCTTTCCAGTCAGATAAACAGATGATGCTGGATTGCTGTTAAAATAATCTGTAATATATGTTACAAGGCCTTTATCTGATATACCTGCATTTTTGTCAGGCGTATATGTCTGTGCCTGTGAAACTATGTACTGTTCATTATTTTTAGTATTCTATGAAAGTCTTTGTATGTTCACACACTCTCCATCATAATCCATAAGAACAACCCCTGATTTATACAGTTCCTTTCTTTGTGAATATGCATAATATGCAAAGCTTGACACATAACCTGTTATTATATAATTGCCTTCGCTTATCCCAAGCCGGTATATCTGGTTGCTTATCTCATCAAGTGTATCTTTTTCATATATTCCTGTAGTCACACACAAACAGTCGACAGTATTCACATGATATATATTCTTCATCTGCATGACCGCATCATATAAAGAAAGTCCTTTTACATTGTCACAGGCTGCCGGTATATTATTTTTCATATCATAGACACAAGCCTGTACCACTGATTTATCATATTCAATTCCTATTATCAGGCCTCTGTCTTCCATGCTTTTCTCCTTTTATATCTTTATGTCTGCTCATTCTATTTTCTCAAAAAATTCTTCCGTAATATAATCTTCCACAACATAGCTTTCCATAAGTTTCTTTAATGTAACCATATCATGGAGTTCTTCACTTGCAAGACAATCATTGATTGCATCAAATCTTCCACATGATTCATCAGCATTAATATTGTCACACACTATATTATACTCTTTAGTCCGTTCATCATCACCAGCTGTAAAATAATAAGTTATCTTATCATCATAGAACATAATGAATCTGTGCGTAAATATCCCACATGCATCACATTTCATAACAGATGTTTTATATTCCTTATCGTCATTAACCCTGTAATGTAATTCAACCTTTTTATCCGGGTTACCATAATATTCTATTACCATAAACCCATATGCATTGTAAGGTATATTTAGTACTCCTTTGAATTTCCTGTAAAAATCATATATCAGTTCTTTATCGCATAATTCATTGAGCACTGACTGTGCCATGCTGCTTTTGTCTGATTTTTTCAATTTTTCTGTGTTAAGTGACATTTCTTTCAGCCACGCAATATAACACAATAGCGGCATGCCGATTTTATCTTTATACATTCTTTCTATGACAGAAAATACTCCCTTATCTGCTTTCCTATCTTTTATAATATAATTAAATGAATTATAAGCAGCGTAAGCTTTAACTATATTAATACCTGCACCATTCTTATAATAATCGCCAAAAACCTCTGTAAGTTTTCCTGAATACGCACCTGTAAACATCATCTGCGATACAATTCTTTCTGATAACGAATCCACATTCACACCAAAGTTCTTCGCTGCCTTCCATACTGTGTACATATCAGTGCTTGTACTGTTATAATACTCTACCATATACATAAGTAAAGCTTCATTATACAAATGCTTCTTAAACACATATTCTGCTATTTTATCCTTATATTCTTCTTCATTAACTGATACTTCAAGTTCATGCACCATAAACATAAAAAGCTTTGACTCTGATACATATATATATCCATATCTGTCTATAAGCTGCCTTGCTTCATAATACATGCCACAACCAATAAGTATTTCTATAAGGCTTGCGCTATCCTTAACCGAAAGATTATATTTGTCAATCTCTTTATACTCAGTGTTAAAGTTATCTCCATTATAATATCCCACATAGAATTCTATCATCCAAGAGTTAAGTTTTCTTCTATACCAGTCAGAGATTCCTTCAATATTAAGTGCTTTTTTATAAAGTTCAAGTGTATATAGCTTATATATGTGTTTTCTTCTGTAATAAGCTATTTTATATATAATTGTATACCTATCATCTATATCATACTTATCATAAGCCGACATATCGCCCGGATCTTCAAACACCTTATCAATCTCATAATTCACAGTCTTTTTTCTTTTCTGTCCATCTTCACACACAAAGACTAAAGAACATTCCTTAGTATATAAAGGTATATATGTTTCATGACCTGCAAACTCATACACAACCGGTTCCTTAAGCTGTCCATACTTAACCATAACCATCTTAACATCATCATCAAAACATGTTATATGATACATAAACTTTAATCTTGCTATAAAGCCTGCTGTCTCATTTTTAATAAGCTGTGGTTTTATAAACTCCTTATACAAATATACAAGGTACCGGTCTATATTTTGTTGCTTTAGCTGCTCATACACATATAACTCAATTATATGTTCATATGAACTGTATACCTCTTTATACTCTTCTTTATGATATACTATATTAGCAAAAAGATACGATTTCCATGGGTAATTAATATCTGAATCATAAGTAAAGTACATAAGCACTATCTTTGGAAGCCTTATGCTTATATCCTTTCTTATGCTTGCCATGTAAAACTCATACAGCCTTGTTATTCTTATACCGCGAAGCACTGCTTTCTCATAATATAAAAAGCTGCTCTCACAAGTAATTCCCGACCTTATCATATGTACTATAAGTACTTCAAGTATACTATCATCATCATATACATCATATAATCTTTTTAGCAGTTCTATCTCAGAGTTTCCTGCACATCTTTCATTGCCTATAACCGCTGCAACCTGTGCTGCAAGCTTCTTTGATATCGCCGCATATTTGATTCCCTCAGAAATAACCTGAATCTCAAAGCGGTTCATTACTCTTAAAAGATCCGGCTGCTCATTATATATATTAAGTGCTTCGATATACATAACAGGACTCGTACATCCATCATTAAATGTATCTTTTATCCTTATTAGCTTAATGCTCTTATTGTTTTCTATATTTCCATCTATGTAGAACAATATCCATAAAAGCACCCATGTATCATATCCATTATCATAGTATCTGCTGACGATTTCTGACACATCAGATGTATATAAGGAATCTCTTTTTTCAAGTGTACTTACATACAGATACAGACAGTATAATTCGACATGGTTGTTTATATCCGACATAATCTTATCTTTTATGCTCTCGAGTATCTGTTTTCCATCAAATATATTACCAGCTATAAAATCAAGTCCCGCCTGTAAAACATCAAACACTATGTCCGATTCTTTCAATCCCCTGACTCTTGTCAGCATCTTATTGGTATCTGATATCCATTGTTCACGGTCTATTTTTTTCATTCTAGATGCAATATATGCCTGCGTAAGTGCTATTCTGGCTGCTCTTTGTTCTGTCCGCACATCAAAATCTTCGTTGTTTTTTCTGATATTATCAGAAAATTCTTTAAAAACCGTAAGTTCTATGTGTTCTTCCTGCCCATGCGAACGTATATATATATCCGTATAGTTATTGCCATTATGAAGCCTGTCATAATCTATCAGATAATCCAATTCATATACATCGCCCACGAAATCATCAGATGTAAGCATTCCACGTTTCATTATAATATAATCGGCATTACATTCAACTTCCAGTTCTATATAACCCCAGCCACTCTTTTCTATGATAATACTGTCTTTTTCTTTTTCATGATTCATACTATATGTTCTTGGCGTTGTGTCCACACTAAACGTAAGCGGAGACTTTTTCTTTATAGCAATAAGGAACTCCTCCATCGACCCATATATATTCTCACTATCATAAAGACTATCATAAAGATTAATAAGATTCTCGTCATTGTTTAAAAATATTCTTTTAAAACTTTCTGACCTGTATAAAACTGCCGCCTCATCTCTTGCTTTCTGTACAAGATTCGTAAAATGAAACAAATCATCTCCCATTCCAAGGCTTGTATTCACTCTTTCTTTATATCCTGTTAATACATATGCTATATCCTTCTCTCCGGCATCACTTACTATTGTAAATTTTCCTTCGATACACTCTTTATCCTTAAGCATTCTTGCATCAACTACATACGTTATACAACATTCCCTGCCTATAAATGATTTTTCTTTTATAGCAACCCTGCAATCTGAAGAGTATACCAAACCCTTTATGACATCTTCTGCCTCAATATGCAGTTGTTCTTCACTGTATGTTCCACATAATATATCTGCCCTCACTATATCATCTGGTTTTATTATATGAGGTATGTCATATTTAAACTTTCCTAGCGAAAGACGGTTAATATACTCCTTCATCCTTTATTCTCCATTCATGTGTTACTGTATTGCTTTTCAGGTATTTGCCTTATATCATGCCTTATATTACTATATTTCTGCCTCTGATTTTATCCTGTCAAGATGTTCCTTTATATGTTTCTCATATCCGTTATCAGTAGGTGCATAAAAGCTTTCACCAACAAGTGCATCCGGAAGATACTGCTGTTTTACATAATGGTTAGGATAATCATGTGCATACTTATACCCTATGCCATGTCCAAGCTTCGCAGAGCCCTTATAATGCGCATCCTGAAGATGTGCAGGAACTGGCTGTGTCTTTGTTGTTCTTACTGTATCAAGTGCCTTATCCACTGCCATATAACATGCATTGCTCTTAGGTGCACATGCTACATAAAGTGCAGCCTGTGAAAGTATAATGCGTGCTTCTGGCATACCTATACGTTCAACTGCCTGCGCTGCACTCACAGCTACAACAAGTGCATTAGGATCTGCATTTCCTACATCCTCACTGGCACATATCATTATTCTTCTTGCTATAAACTTAATATCCTCTCCAGCATATAACATTTTGGCAAGATAATAGCTCACTGCATCCTGATCTGAACCTCTCATACTCTTTATAAATGCTGATATTGTATCATAGTGATTATCACCTGTCTTATCATATCTTACAGCACGCTTCTGTATACATTGTTCTGCTGTTTTTAGATCAATATGTATGATGCCGTCATCTGATCTGTCTGTTGTAAGTATACCAAGTTCTATTGCATTGAGTGCATTTCTTGCATCTCCGTTTGATATATCCGCAAGAAAATCAAGTGCCTCATCATCAATCTCTGCCTTGTAGCTTCCCATGCCTCTTTCTTTATCATAGACAGCTCTCTTTAGTATTTCGTTAATATCATCCTTTGATAACGGCTTAAGCTCAAATATAATATACC
>JBNMGS010000135.1:0-5698 GCA_050872365.1 Lachnospira sp. | reverse complement strand
TAATATAACAATGCGAAGCATAAGGACTGGTATTCCATTAAGAGCTATGGATATTATGGCAGCAGGAGGGTTCCTGTTATCCAATTATCAGGAGGAGCTGGCGGAATATTTTATAGATGGGGAGGATATGGTTCTTTATTATGATGACGATGATATGATGAATAAGATAGAATATTATCTAGCAAATGAGGAAGAAAGAAAAATAATTGCGGAAAATGGTCGAAAAAAAACATTAGAAAGATATGACTATGCTGTTGCATGGAAATATATATATGAGATTTGCAAAGATTGCTGATTTACCAAAGAAAATGTACTTAATTATATAGGAAGGTCTGAATTATGGATGATAATGTGAGTGGAAAGATAGAGAATGTTTATGACATGGATAACGATATCCAGCCAGTACAACTACTTAGTGAATGGATTAATGAGTGTAAAGCAAAAGATATAATAAATGACAATTATGTAGATAAGAATTCTATACTTGTGTTTAGTCATCAACTAACAAGGACAGGTGCGCCAATTGTACTGCTTGATCTGATAAGAATAATGAAAAAAGAAGGGTATAAAGTTGCTGTTATTTCATTTATGGATGGTGATCTTAAAGATGAATATATGGCTGAAGAGATACCTGTTGGAATATATAGAAGCAGTTATATTAGTAGAGAATTAATAGATATACTTTCAAAATATTTCGGAATGTGGTTTGTTAACACACTTCTTTTATGGCCATTAGTTGCTGGTGCAAAAAACAAGCATGTAAAGCTTATGTGGTGGATGCATGAGAATGAGCAGTTTTATGAGATAATGCACAAAGAATATTGTAATCTGGTAAAGACAAAGAATATGAAGTTTCTTGCAGCTGGACCATATGTTAAGAGAATGATAAACATATATATGCATACTGAATCAGAAATTCTGAATTTTGGTGTGAAGGAAGAAAAAGGTATGAATGCCGTACAATCCTATTATAATGAACATAATATAGTTAGATTTCTTCTTATAGGAACATTGTCAACTCTTAAGGGGGTAGATGTGTTGGCAACAGCTATAAGATTACTGCCAGATGAATATCATGAAAAGTCAGAGTATATATTTGTTGGAAATATAAGAACATCAGAAGATGAAATATTGGAGAATTTAACAGAACTATGCAATAAATATGATAATGTTAAGGTATATTCTTCATTAAAACATGATGAGGTATACAGACTATATGATAAGGCAAGTGTGGTTGTTGTACCGTCGAGGCTTGAACCTACATCAGCGGTAGCTGTTGAAGGACTGATGAAAAGAAAAGTATGTATATGCACAGACATATGTGGTGTTTCTCATTATCTAGAAAATGGAAAAAATGCCATAATTATACCCGCTGGTAATTCCGAAGTGTTGGCAGAAAAAATAAAGTATGTTATAGACAATATCACTGATTTAAAGTATATGTGCAATGCTGGGTATGAAGTATATAAGAAAGTATATTCTATGTATAACTTTGAAAATTCGTGGAAGAATATTATGAGCGAGTGGGATAATCCACGTCTAGAGCCTTCGTTAGTTATTATCATATATAATTATAATGATAAGGTCGGTCTTATGAAAACATTAGGAAGTGTATATGATACATTTTATGATAATAAAAAAGTTGTTATTATAGATGATGCATCACAAGATGATTGTCTCGAAATTATTGAGAAAAAATATGGTGATAAAGATAATCTTATATATATACAGAATGATGAGCACATAGGAGAATATAGGTCATTCAGATATGCTTATAATAACACAAAATCAGAATATTGCAGCTATATGCCATCAGGAACATGTTTGGAAGCTAATTATTATAATGACCTTATGGAGCATATTCAAGGTAATGATTGCGTTGGAGCATGTGCAAAAAGATTTATGATTAAAGGCGGGAAAGTTATAGAGTCCAGGTATAGTAAAGAAAAAATCACTTTGGAAGATGTTCTTGCAGCTGATAGTATATGCTTTGATGGCATTGTGTTTAGACGAGATGTAGTTAATGATATACCAGATTATGAAGCTGAATATAAGGGGATGGCATTTGAAAGATTGTATATACATATGACAGAACTGGGAAACTTAATATACTGCGATAGTGAAACAATAGTTGATGTATGTTAATATATTAGATAGAGATTATTATGTAGATGGGGTACTATGCATATATAAAAATATTATGACAGGTGGATTATAATTATGATAAAAGATAAGAATATAATGTATATTTTCTGTGAGATTATTAATCAGTTGGAACCTGAAAGTATATTAGATATTGGATTGTTTTTTAAGTCAATAGGTGGTGTATCAAGGCAGATACTCGACGTTGATATATCTGATAACATATATATAACAGGTATAATGACTGATGCAGCAGATAACCTTGGTGTATATAATAGAGTATATGATGATATTATAAGTATAGATGATATTATAAGTATAGATGATATATATAAATCTAAATATAATAGAGAGGATGGTAATAATATTAACCTGAAAAACTCGAAGTATGACCTTGCTATAATGTTAAGCGATTTGATAGAAAGTGAAGATAAGAGGAAGCTTGCTAGAAATATTGAGAATAAGGCAACATATCTGCTTGTGTACAATGATGATGCTAAGTATTTTACATATAATCATAAAGTCATTGATATAGGGGTAGATGATGTGACATGTAGAGTTATATGTTCTGACAGTCAAAAGAGCAGAATTTTATGTGAGGAATAATATTATGTGAGATAAAGGGGAAGATAAGAAATGAATATTTTATTGGTTATTAATTCAAAATATATGGTTTGTGCTATTAAACTTCTTAAATCATTAATTAAAAATAATTCAGAGGAGATTAAAGTTTTTCTTGCATACAGAGATTTAAGAAAAGAGGAAATAGATGTGATTAGAAGTTGTCTTGAAGCTAATCAGCTTGAATTATTATATATTGATAAGGATAGGCTTAATGGATTGAAGGATAATGATAGATTGCCATTGGAGGTATATTTCAGAATAATCGCATTGGATATGTTACCTGAAAATGTAAGTAGAATTTTATATTTGGATGCGGATATGATTGTAAGAAAATCAATAAGTGATTTATATAATATCAATATAGATGGATTGTCAGCAATTGCTTGTAAGGATATATATGGATATATATATGGTGCATGTGAAAAAAGTGAGGAAAGATTAGGGTTAAAGAATAAAGGACGATATTTTAATTCAGGTATGCTACTGTTTAATATGCAGTACTGCAGAGAACATGATTTAAGTCGTAAAATGATTGATTTCATAAAAGAACATTTAGATATTATAACATGGCAGGATCAGGATGCACTGAATGTTATTCTTGAAGATAGTGTAGGGCTTGTCCAGTGGCATATGTTTAATTGTCCACCTTGTATGTATGTATGCAAGAAGTCTGATATAGATTATGGGATTGTAGAGCCAATTAGAGCAGGCGATATAACAGAGGTTAATAAACATATAAATGATTATGTTGATATGACAGCAGCTATATATGATAATGCAAGTATAATACACTATATAGGTGAAACTAAGCCATGGGATAGAAAAAGACCAGACAGTTATTGCTATAACATATTTGATGAGGCGTATAATATGATAATGTAGAAATACTCAAAAATATTGGGCATGATTCTTGCGAATACTTCAGAGTTTAGTGGTACTATATAAAATATGAATAATTAGAATAGCGGTGATTACAGATGAAAACAAAGATATGGGTTGTAACGCACAAAAAATATAAAGAAATAGATGATGATGTGTATAAGACAATACATGTTGGAAGAAGTTTAGGTGAAAGTCTCGGATATCTTGGAGACAATACAGGAGATAATATATCAGATAAGAATAGATATTACTGTGAACTGACAGGTATATATTGGTTATGGAAGAATTATGAATGTGACATAATTGGAATATGTCACTATAGGCGTTTTCTCCTTGAAAAGGAAAGGTTGCTTACCAAGGAATACATAGAGGATATATTAAATGATTATGATATAATAATTCCACAGAATGAGCTTGTGTCACAGAATTCAGTAAAAGAACAGTATTGCAACAATCATTGCAGTGAGGATTGGAGTATATGTAAGCAAGTTGTTAAAGAAAAATATCCAGAGTATATTCAGGCATTTGAATGCATGGAGAATTCAAGAATTATTAATATATGTAATATGTTCGTAACAAGGAAAGAGATATATGACAGATATTGTGAATGGCTGTTTGATATATTGTTTGAGATTGAGAAAAGGATAGATATAGACAGGAAAGATGATTATCAGAAAAGAGTAATGGGATTTTTATCAGAAAGGTTGTTGAAGGTATGGCTACTATTTAATGACTACAAAGTCAAGGAACAGAGTATAAAGCTTATGGATTCTGATGAGATAGACAGGCACTTTCAGAGAATAGAGTTAGAAAGACGATTGTTTAGGAAGCTTACAACTTCGATAGATGAGAGATATCTTAATGAAATGAGGAGTAAACTTTCAGAAACTATATATTGTAAATATATAAAAACAGAGATTAAAGCTGTTGGTGGTAAGGTTCCTGTATGGATATGTTGGTGGCAAGGAATAGATAATGCACCAGAACTTGTGAAATGTTGTGTAGATAGTGTCAGAAGAAATATAGATTTATCAAAGGCTGAGATTCATATTATCACATTAGATAATTGCATGGAGTATGTTACTTTTTCACCACAGGTTATAGAAAAATTTAATGCTGGTAAGATATCTATGACTACGTTATCTGACAGGTTAAGAATGGAGCTTTTGTACAGATATGGTGGATTATGGATAGATGCTACATATTATGTTAATGATAGAAGAATAAATACAGTTTTTGATAAAGATTTTTACACTCAGAAAACTGGTTATCCTATATGGGATGATGATGTAGTAAAGGGGAGATGGGCAGGTAATTTTATAAAGGGAATGGCAGGATTTCCTTTGTTTGGATTTGTTATGCAGGCATTTGATGAGTATTATACTTATAGAGATGATTTGATTGAATATTTTATGATAGATTATTTTATAGAGATAGCATATGAGAAATTTGATGTTATACGAGAGGTAATAGATGAATGTGAGATTAATAATAAGAATGTGCAGTTTATTGCATCTAATGGAAATAATATATTTAGAAAGAATGTATGGGATGATATTACAAGAGATACATGGCTGTTTAAACTAAGTTATAAGAAGAATAACAGAGTGTCTAATATTGCTGGGGAACCTACTTATTATGGACATATTATAAGTTGTTAGATTCACCTCCCTAATAATATATAAAGTATATTAAATTAGTAATGTAAAGTCTGGCTATAAAATTAATTGTATTTTAGATGAAAAAGGATTTTGTCAATTTAATGTCATTGTGTAGAAGATGTCTAGGTTTTACTATATGATTAATAACTAAAATTGTGCAATTTATGAGGGTAATATAGAATGATTAATAAATATACGGCATGGTGTGTGTTAACATATAATAATCCAGAGGTTATATATGATGTATGGAAAGAAAATATTTATTTATATAAAAAGTTTGGTATTGATGTATATTTTTTTGATTCAAGTGAAAATGAAAGTACAAAAAATATAGTAAATAGTTTTATAAACAGTGGATTAGATAATATATATTATATTCATCTTGATAG
>JBNMGS010000134.1:0-5722 GCA_050872365.1 Lachnospira sp. | reverse complement strand
GCAGTTGAGTGTTTCGGCATTGTCGGAATGGCAGCAGTAAGTATGAAAGACGGACTCGTAAAGCTGCTAAAAGGGGATAGCCTTACAAGAGGTATTAAGGTTGAAATAGATAATGACAATAAAATAGAACTTGATTTTCATGTTATTGTGTCTTATGGTGTATGTATTTCAACAGTTGCAGATAACCTTATTGAAAATGTAAAATACAAAGTGTCTGAATGCACTGGCCTTGAGATCAAAAAGATTAATATATATGTAGAAGGCGTACGCGTTATAGATTAATTGATTAGTATAGAATTATTTACAAGCCTTTATTATGGCAGAATGGAGGAATAAAGTGGCTACTACTACTATAGATGCAGCACTTGTGCAGAAGATGTTTCTTGCAGGCGCTAAGAATCTTGAATCAAAGAAAGAATGGATTAATGATCTGAATGTGTTCCCTGTACCGGATGGTGATACAGGTACTAATATGACACTTACTATTATGTCAGCAGCAAAGGAAGTAAGTAATATTGGTAAACCTACTATGGAGAATCTTGCAAAGGCTATATCAACAGGTTCGCTAAGAGGTGCCAGAGGTAATTCAGGTGTTATTCTTTCACAGCTTCTTAGAGGATTTACTAAGGAAATGTCACAGGTTAAGGAAATAACTGTAAAAACACTTGCTGTTGCTACGCTTAGAGCTACAGAGACAGCTTACAAAGCTGTTATGAAGCCAAAGGAAGGAACTATTCTTACTGTAGCCAAGGGTGTTTCAGATAAGGCGGCTGAAGTTGCAGAATCAGTTACAGATATTGAAGAAGCTTTGTCTGCAATTATAGATTATGCAGAAGAAGTTCTTGCAAAGACACCAGAGATGCTTCCTGTATTAAAAGAAGCAGGAGTTGTTGATTCAGGTGGACAGGGACTTGTTGTTGTATTAAGAGGTATGCTGGATGCACTTACAGGTAAGGTTACTGATTTTACAATAACAGAACCTGATGCTGAGTTTAAGGCTGGTTCAAGTATGCCGGGCAAGGGCGCAGCTATTGATAATGCAGATATCAAATATGGATACTGTACAGAGTTTATCATTATGCTCGAAAAGCCTTTTGATGAGAATACAGAAGCCGAGTTTAAGAAGTTCCTATCTTCTATAGGCGATTCTATAGTCTGCGTTAATCTTGATGATATTGTCAAGGTACATGTTCATACTAATCATCCAGGTCAGGCATTTGAAAAGGGTCTTGAATATGGACAGCTTACTAAGATGAAGGTTGATAACATGAGAGAAGAGCATAACCAGAAGGTTATAGCACAGTCCGAGTATCAGTCAGCAGTTGCAGCAGATGCAATGAAAAAGCATGAAGATGAGAAGGCTAAGAATACACCAAAGAAGGATTTTGGATTTATTACTATAGCGGCAGGTGAAGGTCTTGCAGAGATATTTAAGGGTCTTGGAGTTGATGAAGTTATCCAGGGTGGACAGACGATGAATCCATCAACTGAAGATATTCTTAATGCAGCCGATAAGATTAATGCAGATACTATATTTGTTCTTCCTAATAATAGTAACATTATTCTTGCATCTAATCAGGCGGCATCTATTATTGAAAACAAGAAGCTTGTAGTTATACCGACAAAGACAATTCCTCAGGGCATAACAGCTATGATTAATTTTGAACTTACAAGATCAGCTGATGAAAATGAAAAGGCTATGCTTGAATCATTATCTACAGTTAAGTCAGGGCAGCTCACATATGCAGTAAGAGATACATCTATTGATGGCAAAGAGATTAAGAAAGATAATTATCTTGGTCTTGGAGACAAGGGACTTGCTGCTGTTGGAACTGATATGGACAATACACTTATAGATATGCTTGATGAATTTATCGATGAAGATTCAGAATTAATAAGTGTATACTATGGTGAAGATATTGATGAAAAGAAGGCAGAGGAGTTAGTATCGAAGATAGAAAAGAAGTTTGATGGCGTTGATGTTGAACTTCAGTATGGTGGACAGCCAGTATATTATTATATTGTGTCTGTAGAATAAACAAAGTTATATGTCTGAGTCTGTTTATCTGAGGTTGATGTATGGATATTACACAATTAAAAGGAATAGGGACTAAGACTGCTATGAATCTTAACAGGCTTTCTGTATATACAGTAGATGATCTCGTAAGACTATATCCCAGAGATTATATTGTGTATGAGGAGCCTGTTTTTATTAGTTCAATAAGCAGTAGTGAAAAGACAGTTGCTGCTATAGAAGCAACTGTTGTTGCCAGTCCTAAAATATATGGAAGTGAACGTAAAAGTATAATATCGGTTGTTGTTAAAGACGAAGAGCTGGATACTATAAAGTGTCTGTGGTACAATTCTCTTTTTTTAAAGTCAAAGCTTCGCGTAGGGATGCATTATGTGTTCAGAGGCAGAATAGCTGTTAAGAATGGTGAATATATATTGGAACATCCGGATATATATACGGTGGCAGCCTATAATGAAATAAAGAATCATATGTCGCCTGTATATCCACTTACAAAGGGTTTGTCTAATAAGATTGTGACAAAAGCAGTGAAGCAGGCTATAGAAAAATATTCAGCCGGAATGGAACATGAATTTATTCCGGATATTATTATGGATAAGTATGGTCTGATTGAGCATAATAAAGCAATGCATAATATACATTTTCCGGATAGTATGGAGGATTATATAGAAGCTAGACACAGGATAGCGTTTGAGGAGTTTTTTCTTTTTGTACTTGCAACTATGAATTTAAAGTCAGCAAATGAAAGAATACCGAATACTTATATAATTAACAATGATAAGCGCACGGATGATTTTATTAAAAAACTTCCGTATAGTCTGACTGCTGCACAGTTAAGGACATGGGAAGAAATTAAAAATAATATGGCGGGAAAGCATATTACAAGCAGACTGGTTCAGGGTGATGTTGGTTCAGGAAAGACTATAACTGCGATTCTTGCATTAATGAATACTGCTTTTGCCGGATATCAGGCTGCTATGATGGTTCCTACAGAGGTGCTTGCAAACCAGCAATATGAGTCTATAAATGAGCTTTTTAATATGGCAGGAGTGAAACTCAATGTTGGTTTACTCACAGGTTCGATGACACAATCTGCCAAGAAAAAAGTATATGCGCAGCTTGAATCTGGAGATATGGATATAGTTATTGGTACGCACGCACTTATTCAGGAAAATGTATTATATAAGAATCTGGCTCTTGTAATAACTGATGAGCAGCATAGATTTGGGGTTAACCAGAGAAAAACTTTTTCTGAAAAAGGTGAAAATCCACATATTATTGTTATGAGTGCTACTCCTATACCAAGGACGCTGGCTATCATACTTTACGGAGACCTTGATATATCAATTATTGATGAGCTTCCGGCAAACAGGCTTCCAATTAAGAATTGCGTTGTTGATACATCATATAGACCGAATGCGTATGCATTTATACGAAAACAGATTAAAGAAGGCCGTCAGAGCTATGTTATATGTCCTATGGTTGAGGAAAGTGAGAACATAGAGGCAGAAAATGTAGTTGATTATTCTGCTAAGCTAAAAGAAGCTATACCGGATGCCAGAATAGATTATCTTCATGGCAAAATGAAAGCATCGCAGAAGAATGAGATTATGGAAAGGTTTGTGCAGGGAGATATAGATATTCTAGTTTCTACTACTGTTATAGAGGTTGGGGTTAATGTTCCTAACAGTACGGTTATGATGGTGGAGAATTCAGAGCGTTTCGGGCTTGCACAGCTGCATCAGCTAAGAGGAAGAGTTGGACGTGGCAAATACCAGTCTTATTGTATATTTGTGACATCGGCTAAGTCTAAGCAGATAAAACAAAGACTTGAGATTCTTAATAAATCTAACGATGGATTTAAGATAGCAGAGGAAGATCTCAAACTAAGAGGACCGGGAGATTTTTTTGGAATAAGACAGAGTGGCGATTTTGATTTCGGAATTGCTGATATATACACAGATGCGGCAACTTTAAAAGAGGCATCTGATGCAGCAAAAAGTATTATGGATAATGCTGTAAGTATAGACGGGGAATGCCATGCTTTTTTAAGAGATAAGCTTGAAGAATATACAGTTAAATGTCTTGAAAAAATTAATCTATGATTACGATTGCAGTGTTGTACATATAAACATGAGGAAAAGAGGATTACTATGAGACAGATGGAATTCACAATGAGCAGACCTAATCTTGTTAAACCTGGTGATGAGGTGGATATAACAGAAGGAAAGCTCCCAAGCAGCTATTATTATACAATAGAGCCGGCAGTTGCAATGTCGGGCAATTATTCAACTCCTGACAGGTTAAAGTCAAGACATGGAGTTGTAAAAGAAGTGGGAGAAACAAGCAGGGGATATTATGTACTTGCTGAATTTGATGAATAGAAAGGGTTGGATATAAACAATGAATAAAAAAGAAAGAGGTAGTTTTACAGGAGGTATAGGTTTTGTGCTTGCTGCTGCCGGAAGTGCAGTTGGACTTGGTAATTTATGGAGATTTCCTTATCTTGCAGCGCAGTATGGTGGAGGAATATTTATTCTTGTATACATTGTTCTTGCATTAACATTTGGTTTTACATTAATGACTACAGAAATAGCTATTGGCCGAAAGACAAAACTGAGTCCTACAAGAGCGTATAGTGAAGTTGATAAGAGATTTGGATTTATAGGACCTATAGCATTTATAATACCTGTAATTATTCTGCCTTATTATTGTGTAATAGGTGGATGGGTTACGAAATATGTAACAGTATTCGCATCTGGACAGAATATTGCTGCGGCTAACGATTCATTTTTTGGTAATTTTGTGAGCCAGGAATGGGCACCGCTTGTTTTCTTTATTATATTTCTTGCATTGACATCGGTTATAGTTATATCTGGTGTTGAAAAAGGAATTGAAAAGGTAAGTAAGTTTCTTATGCCTGTTTTAATTGTGCTCGCAATTGTTATATGCATATATGTTATAACACTTCCGGGTTCATCAGAAGGTATTAAGTATTATCTTCTTCCAGATTTCAGCAAATTCTCTTTTAAGACTGTATGTGCTGCTATGGGACAGATGTTTTATTCTATGAGTCTTGCAATGGGCATAATGATAACTTATGGCTCATACACTAAAGACGAAGTTAGTCTTGTGAAGTCTGTTAACCAGATTGAAATATTTGATACAGGAATAGCACTTCTTGCAGGAATGATGGTTGTTCCGGCGGTGTATATATTCAGTGGTGAGGCAGGTACACAGTCTAGTGGAGCTGGTCTTATGTTCGTAACACTTCCTAAGGTGTTTGGACAGATGACAGCAGGAAGGATTATAGGACTTTTATTCTTTGCACTTGTATTCTTTGCTGCACTCACAAGTTCGGTTTCGGTTATGGAAGCTATAACTTCGATGATCATGGACAGATTCGGAATAAGCCGTATAAAGGCATGTATAGGAATAATATTATTTTCAGTGCTTCTTGGAGTACCATGTTCACTTGGCAATGGCGTGTGGTCACATATTACTATACTTGGAATGGATTTCCTCACATTCTGTGATTTTATAAGTAATAGTCTTCTTCTTCCTGTTGTGGCATTTCTTACATGCATACTTATTGGGTGGTTTGCAAAGCCTGATTATGTTATCAATGAGGCGACTAAGAATGGTGAAAACTTCAAAAGAGAAGGCATATACAGAGTTATGGTCAAATAT
>JBNMGS010000133.1:0-5776 GCA_050872365.1 Lachnospira sp. | reverse complement strand
TCGTAATACTGTTCCTTAAAATATATTATCTCTTCAAGCTGCTGCTTATTGTAGAGAATATTTTCCGGTGCGACAATCCACACCGTATTAGAATCATCCCTTCTTCTTGCAACTGCTATAAGAACTCCTGAATATTCATCAACTGCAACATCCACTCCGACAAGATATGCCCTTTGGTTTCCTTCATGCTGTGAAAGTTCAAGATCACTTTCACTTACAACATATCCAACATTAATAGGATACACCGCCGAGGGGTTGTCCTCATCTGTACTTCCCAAGGGATGGTCTACCTTTACCGTAACTAATTCCTCTTTCACTTTTTACCTCTTTCTTAATTGTGTCCGATATCTTAACAGCATTTATATCAGCTAATATCTTACTCTTATTTTATCATTCGAGCTGTCAGATTCCATTATATATGAATTTTGGGCTCTTGCAAGCCCGAATAAATATTTAATCAGCTTAATTTAACTTTTTACCGTAACCACACTGCCTTACAATAATGGAGATATCATATGTAGCAGACATGTTCCAAGCTTAAGTGGTTTTATGACATCTACCGCATAGTCTGCTGTAACTTCATTCGATATATTAAAATTATCAAGCATGTCATTCTTCACCTTTGCTGCAAGTTCTTTGTTATACGTAAATACTGCATTTTCAAAGTGAAGATAAAGGCTTCTGAAATCCATATTGATTGTACCAACAACACTCACTTCATCATCAGAAACCCACTGCTTAGCATGGCAGAAACCCGGTGTATATTCGTATATACGCACACCCGCAGAACACAATGGTTCATAGTATGATCTTGTTATCTTATACACCATCTTTTTATCAGGTATTCCAGGTGTTACAATTCTTACATCAACACCACGCTTAACTGCAAGGGTCAGCTCCCTTTCCATCTCATCAGTTATTATAAGATATGGCGTTGTTATATAGACATAATCCTTTGCATTCTTTAATATATTAAGATATACATCTTCACCTATTCTGTCACGTCCTAAAGGATTATCCGAATATGGCTGTACATAACATTCCTTTGATACTGCCTCATATGTACCATCAGTTGCATCAATATATTTATCATAATCTTCCTGTGAATCTGTATGGTCTATAGCATTCCACATAGTAAGAAAGCTTGCTGTAAGACTCTTTACTGCATCTCCCTTTAACCTCACTCCTGTATCCTTCCAGTAACCATATGGATGCGTTATGTTAAAATATTCATCAGCAAGGTTATATCCACCTGTAAAACCAACTTTTCCATCTATAACTGTAATCTTTCTGTGATCTCTGTTATTCATAAACATATTGACTATGACCTTAAGCGGATTGAATACCCTGCACTGTATTCCCTCTTCTCTCATACGCTTTATGAATTCTTTATTCAGAAAAAATATGCTTCCAAGATCATCATAGAATATTCTTACCTCAACTCCACTTTTTGCTTTATCAATAAGTACTTTTTTTAATCTGGCAAAGCTTATTGCATCTTCTATTGCATGATACTCCATAAATATAAACTTTTCTGCTTTTGATAGTTCTTCTAACTGTGCCTCAAAGCTTTCTGCGGCTGTAGGATAATATTCCATATCTGTGTTCTTATATACCGGATACTTAGCTGTATTGCTTATATATCTGCACTGGTTAGCAATACCACGATCTTTTTTATCCAGTTCTTCTATAATCTTTTCATCCTGTTCAAGCTTGTTTTCTAGTATATCAGCTTCTATACCATTGAATCTTCTTCTCATACCCTTTGTCACGATTGATCGTCCAAAAAGAAGATAAATACATATTCCAAAGAAAGGAACTGCTGTTATAACTATCAACCATGGCATCCGCTGTGCAGAATTAACATGTGTTCCAAACACTTTAAGAGCTATAATAACAGCTATACATGTAAGTGAAAGTGTTATGACTGTCGAATATGTATTTAACTTCGACATAAGAAATATCATCCACCCAGTCTGGATAAGAACAAGAAGTGCTATAAGAATAAGTCTTGTTGCACTGTTCTTAATACTTGATTTCTTTTCTGTACGCATATTATGGTTCTGTTTCTGCATATATTATCACTCCTATGGCTCATAATCTTTTATTGGTTATTATCCAGACTGACATATGCACAATATCAAGATATAGTATGATATATATGATGTCTATGGAGCATCTCATACGGTTCACTCACACTTCTATACTCCGCTCCGGCCCATGCTAAACATATGTCACTGGCACATAGCACTTACTCAATCGTAATAAGTAATTATATCACTAAGTAGCGCATCCTGCAAACTGCGTCATATAAAGCTGGTAATATCGTCCTTTTTTTGCCAGAAGTTCTGTATGGTTGCCAGTTTCAACTATCCTTCCCTCATCCATAACAACAATAAGATCAGCATCCTGTATAGTTGAAAGTCTGTGGGCTATTATAAGACTTGTCCTGTCTTTCATAAGGTTAACCATGGCATCCTGTATGTGTTTTTCAGTCCTTGTATCAACACTTGATGTAGCTTCATCAAGTATAAGAATCTTTGGCTGTGCAAGAAATGCCCTTGCAATAGAAAGAAGCTGTCTTTGTCCCTGTGATATATTTTCTCCATCTGACATAAGAAGCGTATCATAACCCTGTGGCATCTTGCTTATCATATTATCACAATTGCTCATTCTTGCGGCTTCATACATCTGTTCATCAGTTGCCAGACTGTTTGAATACTTAAGGTTATTCTTTATTGAATCTGCAAAAAGCACTGTATCCTGAAGTACTATTGCAGTATTCTTTCTTAAATTGCTGCAATCTATATCTTTTATGTTAACATCATCTATCAATATTTCCCCACTGTCAACATCATAAAACCTCATAAGAAGATTAACAACTGTTGTTTTACCACTTCCTGTAGAGCCTACAAGTGCAACCTTATGTCCTGCCTTTACTTCCAGATTAAAATCATATAATACCTGCTTTTCCTTTGTGTATGAGAAATTAACATTTTTAAACTTAATAACGCCTTTTGAATCATCAATAGTCTTATTTCCACTCTTATCCTCAAGCGGCTCATCCATAACAGCAAATACTCTCTCTGCACCGGCAATGGCTGTCTGAATCTGACCATATATCTGTGCTAGCTCATCTATAGGCCGTCCAAACTGCTTTGCATACACTATAAATGCTGAAATTACACCTATTGATATTATATGATTGATTGCAAAATAGCCACCAAAAGCTGCTATTATAACAAATCCAATATTATTAATAACATTCATAACAGGTCCCATAGAACCTCCAAGAATCTCAGCTATTATACCTACCCTGGTAAGTTCATCTGAAACACTGTCAAAATCATTAATCACCTGTCCCTGTCTGTTATATGCAACTACTGTTCTGTATCCAGTTACCATCTCCTCTACATTTCCATTAAGCTGTCCTAAAAGTACCTGCCTTTTCCTGAAAAATATTCTCATTGCTTTAGATAGAAACTTAGTTGCAACAATAGTTAATATAACTGTCACACAAGATAGTACTGCAAGCTGTGGGCATAAAGCCACCATCATAATAACAGTTCCTATTATAGTAAGTATTCCCGAAAACAAAGAACTCATAGACTGTGAAACTGTTGTTGAGATATTCTCTATATCATTAGTCATACGGCTCATAATATCCCCATGACTGTTAACATCCAGATATCTTATAGGAAGATTAACTATGCTTGAAAATAAATCTCTTCTCATTTTGCCAACGATATTCTGGCTGAGAAGTGCACTTAACTTACTTTGTAAATATGTACATATACTATGTATAATATAAACAATAATCATAGTTATAAGTATTGGGGTTAACAGCTTCCACTGCCCTGCTGTTATTGTATCTATTGCATTGCTCTGAAGTCTTGGTGCATACACAGAACACATAACCACTACAACAACTGCAAGCACAAGCATAATCAGCATTTTCTTTTCCGATACAAAATACCCCATAAGCCTTTTTAATGTTTTCTTCCCATCCTGTGGTTTTTCAATCGCCATATTCCTATTACCAGGTCTTCTTCCAAAAGCCCTGTAATTATTCATCTGTGTCTGTCTGCTCTCTTCCTGTTTCATACACAAATCTCCCCGATAATAATTAAAGATGTTAGTGTCAAAGGGTATTTTTGCCCAATGACTGATGTACTTTCTATTAAGCGAAAATCTATTTTTACTGCGACTCATATCATATATATTGAAAGATAATGGTCGATTCTAAATGTCCTATCTGCTATTTTTTCAACTGTGAATCATATATATCCTTGTATATGCTGCTTGTCTTCATAAGCTGTTCGTGACTTCCAACATCAACAAGTCTTCCATTATCCATGACTACAATTCTGTCTGCGTTTTTTAATGATGCTATTCTCTGTGCTATTATTATCTTTGTAACATCCTTTTTATTCTTTGCAAGCTTACTATAAAGGTTTGCTTCTGTTTTAAGATCTAATGCACTTGTTGCATCGTCAAATATAAGTATCTCAGCCTGCTTTATAACCGCTCTTGCAATAGCAACTCTCTGTCTCTGTCCACCAGAAAGGCTATGGCCTCCCTGACTTACAAGTGTATTAATTCCATCTGGTCTGTTCTTTATAAACTCTGTTGCCTGTGCAATGTCTGCCGCTTCATCAATCTCATTTGGAGTTGCTTTAGTCATTCCCCATGATATGTTATCAGCAATAGTTGATGTGAACACCTCTGATTTCTGCAATGCAACTGATATCTTATTCCTTAGAGCCTCTAATCTGTAATCTTTTACATCCACATCATCAACAAGTACTTTTCCTTCAGTAACATCATAGAATCTTGGAATAAGATTTATAAGACTTGTCTTACCACATCCAGTAGCACCAAGTATACCTATAGTCTCACCCGGTGATATCACCAGATTAAAATTCTCGATAACATTTGCCCCTTTATTACCTGGATATGCAAATGATACATTCTTAAACTCTACCTTTCCTTTAACAGCAGTTTCTCCATCAAAAGTACCATTCTTTATAGTTGGTTCACAATTTAATACTTCCATAATTCTTTTCTTAGATGCAACGCCCCTTGATGCTGTCTGGAATATCATAGTCATACGCATAACTGCATTAAGTACCTGCGAACAATATGTAATAGCAGCCATGACATTACCTGGTGTTGCATTACCTGCTGCTACCTGTATACCTCCAACTTTGATTACAGCAACAACAGATAAGTTAAGTATAATATTCATAATTGGTGTCATATAAGATAACAGCAATAGTACATCCAACTGTGTTTTAACAAGTTCATCATTGGCCTTGTTAAATCTGTCTGTTTCGTAATCTTCCTTGACATATGCCTTTACAACACGTGAACCTGACACATTTTCCTGCATAACATTATTCAGTTTATCCAGCTTCTTCTGTAATATAGTAAACCTTGGATTAGACTTAGCAATAAAATAAACAACGCATATAACTATAAAAGGAAGTGCACATGCTATTACAAGTCCGAATTCCATATTGAGTCCTATCATGCATACAATACCACCTATAAACAACATACTTGTACGCACAAACCCTCTCATACACTGCATTGCAAAATTCTGCAGCTGTGTTATATCGTTAGTAACCCTTGTTATAAGTGAACCTGTTGAAAACTTATCTGTCTGTTCGAAAGAAAACGACATAATCCTTTTAAATGCGTCTTTTCTTATATCGTTGCCAAACTGTTGCGCTGACAGGTTGGCAAACACACCTGACATAACGCCACATAAACC
>JBNMGS010000132.1:0-5793 GCA_050872365.1 Lachnospira sp. | reverse complement strand
TAATAGGATTAAAGGTTCAAAAGGTATTTTGAACCTGTAATCATATTATATTAGCACTAACTAACTTTAACGCAGTAACGTGAGAACAAGTTAAAGAGATTATACATAATGATATAAAAGATGTCAATGTTTTTATGGAAGTTCCCCATGAATCTCTTCTTTATAAATTATATAACGGTCTCCACCTTTTTTTATAGCAATATCAGTAGCTTTAAAAAGTTTATCAGTAATGAGTTTCCAATCAGTTCCATTATCAGGATACCTTGATATGCCAATAGAAAAACTTATATTAAAAGTATTGTCATGACTTTTGCATTCCCATGAAACACGTGAACGCATATATTCTATAAAAGCGCGTAATTCAGGTTCATTATTAATATCTTTAATAACTATAATGAATTGTCCCTTTTTATCGGTTCTGCCAATAACGCCACGGTATTCAATTGTTTTGATAAGTGTATTTTCGACCATATCAAGCAGCTCAAGAGTATGCTGTTTCCCATGAATATATTCATAATCAGACAGATTGTCTATAACTATCTTTATGAATGATAAATGGCAGTTTTTGTTGTATTTTGCATTGTTTATAGCATATGTTTCAATGTCTTTGATTTCAAGAATATGAGTATGATATTCAAAATCGTATGTAGTTCTTGAAAATACACTTTTTAAGCCGGTAAGCTTAAGGGTACCAACAGAACGTACAGGATTCATCTGTGAATATATGGTAGAGCCACGAAGATGTGAGCTTACAATTTTTGTCTGTTCTGACTTATAATCAGGATGAATGCTTACATCAAAGTCGTAGCTGTATAATGATTTTCCGCGTTGAATATCATTTAGAAGTTTATTGAAAGTTGAAAGACTTATATCAGGAATGAATCTTTTGGCAATGATACGGTCATATACTTCCATGATTGGTGCACATATAACAACTACAGCATCATTATCAACATAGTTATATACAGTAAAAAGATCATTCTCGTATTCATATATGTAAAATAATTCGTCATCCATAGATATAACTGTTCTATATGCCATAAGATCATTATTCAGCGTATTACATCTGTTTTTTAAAGCAATAACATCAGATACATGTAATTCCAGATATTCTATCGCCTGTTCATCATACTGCGTATTAAGAATACATCTTTTAATATCTGCAAGAACCCATCTATATGAGTTATCTATTCTTTTCATTCTAAGGACCATGCTTTTACTTTGTCCAAGCCTGAGACTGTTGGCAACATTGATAAAATCTTCTATATCTACCTGATGTATTATTTCAGCTATTGTAAATTTAGTTGATATTCCTACGAATTTGTACATACGTTCATTGGCAGTTATTATAGAAAATTCATTATCAATAACAGCATATCCATTAACAAGTTCATAATCATCAATGTAATTAAGACCCATATTTTTATTCTCCCGTTCGTTCGTTAATATCCTTTTGAATCATTTCAAGGTAATGCAGCATAATACCTTTTCCAGGATTGATTTTATAGCTTTTGTCTACTTCATCATAGGTAAAACTTTTACGACCACCGTTAGAAGCTCTTTCCCAAAACCTAATTATATCAGAAAATGGCAAATAATAGAACTCATCTCTTGATGAAAAATATAATATAATAAATGCAATTCCATCCTGATATTCAAATTCCTTCATGAACGTTATCTGGTGTTCATGAATGTTGTGAATTGAAAATGTGTCTGTTGCGCATTCTTTTGCATCAAAACATACAGGAATTCCCTGAATGACTCCTATATAGTCTACAGTACTTTTCTGTTCAAAATATGCAAGTGTTATCTGCCTTGTTTCCTTATTCATTTTGATAGGCGTAATAGGTGTAGGTATTTTCTGAATAAGTCCTAAATGGTTTGACAGATATTTTTCATTAGTCATATTAATATAATCTTCTAATGCAGAGCCTCTAAGTCCTCTGGAATTCCAGGTTGCCATATATTTTCTCCTTTTAATACATTAATGAATAACTCAGGTACATCAGTATTAACATGAATATTCATATCAGGTATATCTATTTCATATGAGTGAAGCATCTGACTGTTACATGAGTATTTATCTGAAAAATATTTGTTAAACTCTGCATCACCGTACTTGTAATCACCGGCAAGTGGATGTGAAAGACTTGCTAAATGAGCTCTTATCTGATGACTTCTTCCTGTTATAAGATGTATCTTAAGAAGTGTTATAGAGCCATTAGATATAAGGGGCATATATTCCGTTTCTATTGGCATATATTCAGATTCAGGCTTACTTTTACGATTGTTTTTTATACCAGTTTTTCCGGTAACCTGTGTACCTGATGTTATGGCAGGTAATTCTTTATATATGGTTACCTTATTACTTTTACAGTCTTTTTTTAAGTAGCCTTTTACAACTTGTCTTTCTGATATTTTACCTTTTACTATGCATATATAGTATTTGTTTAGTGTTCTTTCTTTAAAATGTGCAGAAAGCTGCTGAAGACCAATCATTGTCTTACCTGCTGCTACTATTCCACTTGTATTACGGTCAAGCCTGTTACATATACCAGGATGGAATATATGAAGGTCATCATAACTTATAGCTTTTGTATGAAGCAGATAAGCTGTAAAGTATTCTACCAGCGATATATCTTGTGGTTTTGATTTTTGTGACAGCATGCCAGCGGGCTTATTGATAAGCACTATATCATCATTTTCATATATGATATTAAGAGGTTTATATATTTTTTCATAATCAAAATCTTTATTGCTGGTTTTGTTATTATTTGATTTTATTTTATCATGCTTTAAATCAGCCTGTTTTTCATTATCAGTTTTTGAATTATGGCTTTTAATGTTACTATTGTTTTTATCAGATGCGCAATATTTGCCTTCAGTGAATTTTTCAAGTGTTTCATCAGAAAAAAATATTTTTACTGAATCACCTTCAAGTAATTTCTCGCTTCCATCAGCTTTTTTATTGTTAAGTGTGATGTTTTTTTTACGAAGCATTTTGTATATAAAACTTTTGCTGGCAGCAGACAGATATTTAGCAAGATATTTGTCAAGTCTCTGGTTGTTTCCTAGTCTGTCTATAATTAATTCTTTCATATCTTCCTCATTTCAACGGATATTTTAACAAAAGTATTTAATGTACGTTTGTTTTATATATTATGCAAATATATTTGTATGGTATATTAAAGACACATATTTAACGTACCATTTTTTACGTATTCCATACGGTCGGTTTTATTCTCATCTGATGCATCAAAATTGACAGCAAGATTGGAGACCCTTTTTAAGAAACTGTCAGCATCTGTATATAAAGTAACAGTTGCATTAAGTTTATCATTTTTAAGGAATTCTTTAAGACTTTTTTCAAAGAGTTCCTTATCAGGTGCTTTGTCAAGAGTTAATGCAACAACAGAATTATCTGTTATTACCATTGCACTTACGCCTATGGGTTTCTTTGCATTACTGACTACAACGTCATATATTGCTGATATGCTGCCTTTTGACTTTTCAAGTTTGTCATATATGTTCTGCGGGCATGACTTATGTGGAATAAGTACAAAATAAGCAATTGCTAGCTTAGCCCATGGAAGCACAAGAACAGTAGCAACAAGAGTCATATAGTTATTGCGTGATTTGAATATTATAAGACCAGTAACAAATATAGCAATTATTATAAGTAGAGAAATAGCTGCTATTATAAAATTAAGTTTCTTTTTATAATTCAGGTAACCGAATTCGCCTTTGCTTTTTTTATTCATATTTTCCTGCCTCTTTTAGTATATGCTATAGAAAATTACAGATAATCCTAATGATGTTTTTGGGAATTACTTATTTTCTGTTTATTCTATGACTTATATTTTTATTCATGTTTTTATTTGTATTTTGTTTCTTTTTATTGTTATAGTCAGTTTTTGTTGTTTTTATATCTTTATCATGTTTATGATCATTTATTTTATTATTTTTATAGTCCGTATTAGATAAGTCAGCTCTTCTGTTGTGATTACTATTTTTTTTGCTTTTTTTGCCAGACATTTTATCAGCCAGACCTTTTTTTGATGCATTAGCAGGTGAATGATGTATATTCATCTTACGTGGAGGAATAAGACATTCCGGTCCGAATCCTATAAGATCAGTTCTGTTATTTTTAATAAGAGCCTCTTTAACAAGTTCATAATTTTCAGGGTTACGATATTGTATAAGTGCCCTCTGCATAGCTTTTTCATGGTGACTTACAGGTGTATATACTTTTTCCATGGTAGCGGGATCAAGCCCTGTGTAGTACATACATGTTGATAAGGTTGATGGAGTTGGATAGAAATCCTGAACCTGTTCAGGCATATATCCTAAATCTCTTATATATTCAGCAAGTTGAATAGCTTCCTTCATAGTTGAACCCGGATGGCTTGACATAAGGTAAGGCACAACAAATTGTTCTTTTCCTGTTTTTTTGTTAATACGCTGATATCGGTTAAGAAAGCTTTCGTATACATCGTTTGAAGGTTTTCCCATCTTTTTTAGCACATTATCTGATATATGTTCTGGTGCAACACGAAGCTGTCCACTGATATGGTACTTGCACAATTCACTTATAAATGTATCGTCCGGGTCACACATACAATAATCAAATCTTATACCTGAGCGTATGAAGACCTTTTTAACACCTGGCAAATTCCTTAATTCACGTAAAAGTTTTATATAATCTGAGTGATCAACTTTAAGATTAGGACATGGCTTGGGAAAAAGACATTGTCTGTTCATACATACACCTTTAGTGAGTTGTTTATCGCAGGAGGTATGCCTGAAGTTGGCGGTAGGTCCTCCAACATCATGAATATATCCTTTAAAATCGGGATCCTTAGTCATTTCAATTGCTTCATCAATAATAGATTTATGGCTTCTTACCTGTATGATTCTTCCCTGGTGGAATGTAAGTGCACAGAATGAACATCCGCCAAAGCATCCACGATTACTGGTTATTGAGAATTTAATCTCAGATAAAGCAGGTATGCCGCCATCTTTTTCGTACATAGGATGATAGTTTCGCATATATGGCAGCGCATATATATCATCCATTTCTACTTCTGTAAGTGGCATAGCTGGTGGATTCTGGACAACATACATTTTCTCCTTTACTTTTTCTACAAGAGTTCGGGCAGTAAAAGGATCTGTGTTTTTATATTGTGTATAGAAACTTTCAGCATACTTTTTTTTACTGTTACATATGTCTTCGTATGAAGGAAGTTCAATATAGTTTTCTATATTATCAAGTGTTTTGGTTTTATAAACGGTTCCCTTGATAAATGTTATGTCATGTATATCAATACCGGCATTAAGTGCATCAGCTATTTCCACAATAGAATGTTCTCCCATTCCATATGATATTATGTCTGCTCCGGAATCTATAAGAATAGAACGTTTTACTTTATCAGACCAATAGTCGTAGTGAGCCATTCTTCTTAAAGAAGCTTCTATACCTCCTATAATAACGGGAGTCTTTTTATATACCTGTCTTATGAGATTACAGTATACTACAGTTGCATAATCAGGTCTTTTTCCCATAACGCCGCCTGGTGAAAAGGCATCCTGGTGTCTGCGTTTTTTATTAACTGTATAATGGTTAACCATGGAATCCATATTACCAGCAGATACTAAAAATCCTAGACGAGGTTCACCAAGTATTGTTATAGAGTCCTTGTTTTTCCAGTCTGGCTGGGCTATAATACCAACCTTATATCCAAATGCTTCAAGAAGTCTTGTTATTATAGCGTGTCCAAAAGAAGGATGGTCAAC
>JBNMGS010000131.1:0-5805 GCA_050872365.1 Lachnospira sp. | reverse complement strand
CTGCCCCACTGTGTCATCCAGTTTGGACAGCTTGATTTTTTACCGTCACAATATTGTGTAAGTATCGGCTGTTTAACATTGGGACGTGAAAGATAATTATCAAATATTTCATCAACTACATTAGATATGCTCTCGAATATATTTCTGCTGTTTACCCACTTATGGTCAAATGCCGTTGAAGATGTTATGGTAAAATTATACTTCTGATTCCTGTACCATTCTGTATATACCCTGTTAAGTGTAAATGACATAATCGCAAGTATATTGGCTTCAAGAGTCTGTCTTGGCCATGTTGAATATATCTCGCTGCTGGCTACATTTTTTATATAATCCTTATATCTCACATAATAGTTGATAGCTGTGGAATCAGTTGGTACGCCGTCATGAACAACTATAGTTTCAGGTATGACCACACGACTAAGTACTATTTCCCCTGACTGCTGCACTGGTTTAACTTCACTTTCAGGTATTTTTTCCGGATAGTTACCATACAGCGTATTAACAGGTATAACTATGTTATCCTGTGATAATGAATAACTTTCTTCATTCATATACACATCCTGTATGCTGGTCTCACCGGAAAATACATCTATACCCGATATATTAGCCTCTTCATATCCATTTGCATTGACATCTATGGTATATTCTGAAAATGGCTGTTTTTCACCAGGCTCCATACTGTATTCTATCGGAGGCGCTAAAAGTTCTTCAAGATTAACCGCACCTTCTGAATCCGTAACCACTTCGTTTATTACTGCTTCTGGATTTCCTGTATAAGATATGGATATCCTTGCGTTTGCAAGCGGTGTTCCCTGCTGTTTGTCATATACATTTATACGCATTTTTCCCTTATCTATCATGTCAGGTGGCGTTTCCATAGTACGAACATACACCATCATTCCCCCATTCTGCAGGTACCGTGTGACTGCTTTATGTTTTTACAGTTATATAAAAATATCTTTTGACCATTTAATCATATAATGGTGTAAATAACAGAATCCGTTTCCAGCACTTACATCATCTATATTTTCATAACAACAGCAGGTACCATACATTACATTAATATTTTTTTGATTATTATATGTATCTTTACCTGTTTTTATGAGTAAAATAAAATGATAATTCCTTTAGGAGCGAATATGGCAAATTACAAAGTTGCCCTTGATGCCGGTCATGGTGGCAGTGACCCCGGTGCCGTATACAACGGCAGACAGGAAAAAGATGACACTCTTGACCTCACTCTGGCTGTCGGGGATATTCTTAAAAAAAATGGTATTGACGTATTCTATACACGAACTACTGATGAGTATGAAACACCTTTTAAAAAAGCAACTGATGCCAACGACTCAGGCGCTGATCTTTTCGTATCCATACATCGTAATTCTTCTGAAACGCCTAATCAGTATTCCGGTGTTGAAACTCTTGTATTCAGTGATTCCGGACTTAAAGCTGAGGTTGCCAGGAACATAAACAATCAGCTTGAGGATGTTGGGTTTAAGAATCTTGGAGTTGATGTACGAAAAAATCTTGTTGTACTTAAAAGAACGAAGATGCCTGCAATCCTTGTTGAAGCTGGCTTTATAAATAATGAAAAAGATAATTATATTTTTGACCAGGAATTCGATAAGATTGCAAATGCAATAGCAGATGGCATTCTTGAAAGTATACCGGCAAGTGCACGTAATACCAGCAATACAGGCAATAAAATTAATACTTCTGTAAATGTTTCCAATAGAAGCAGTAATTCTATAAATACTGTTAACCTTGTAAATACTGCCAGATCTAAAACCACTGACGAGTTAAGAACAAACAATATCAAAACCGGCAATATGAACTATGATCTTGAAAATGCACCAGATAGTATGGAGGTTGTTAATTATACTAACGATTCTCCAGAATGCAATTGTGACAATGATGATAATAATTCTTATTCACCACAACCTCTTTACAGAGTGCAGACCGGTGCATACAGAAACAAGGAAAATGCCGACCGCATGTTAAACTCACTGCTTATTGATGGTTTTCCGGCGTTTATAATATACGAAGATGGTTATTATAAGGTCCAGGTTGGAGCCTATGCCATTTTATCAAATGCTATTAAGATGGAGCGTCGTTTAAGAAGATTCCATTATAGTACCTATATTACAACATAAGATAGCTGCATAAACTAAACAAATCAAAACAGGCTTTCACAATAAAATAAATCAAACAAATTATATAACATTTTATATAAAACTCCCGGTAAAACACAACATACAATCACACTGTACCTGCCATGTTTTACCGGGATTTTTATATCTCCATTTTATTTTCCTGTTTATTTACTTTTTACTCTGCCTTTATTATATTCCCAGCTGCTTTTAATCTCATGCTATGTCTGTGATATTTAACATCTATATCAACATCATACCTGATATTATCAATATTCTGCATATCAAGCTGAACTGATGCATTTACATAATTGTTATTTATAACTGCTGTCTTAACTGTCATATATATACTATCATACAGATTATCTTCACCATTGAATCTTATTGATATACTGGCAAGCTGGTTATTTGAATCTGACTTAAAATCAAACTCTGCTCCAATCAGTCTGTCATCACCATCTATATCCATAGTAATAATTGTATATACACCATCTGCATACATATTAAACTTTGACTTTATCTTATCGCTAGTTATTCCATGAACATTAAAAAGTGATATATACGGAAGAAGAGCTGAATCCTTATACATTTCTTCTATAAATGTATCAAAACCTGATATAAGCGACTTATCATTTATAGTTATGCTGTACCCTTCATCATATTTTATACCTGATACTGACTTAGAACAATCATTCTTGTCTGACTTATTGTCATTACTGATATTATCAAAATTATCTTTTACCGCCACTTCATATCCATCCATAATGTGCGAAAGTACTGCTCTTAACATGGCTTCTGTCTGGCTATGATCAATCTTTGCAAGACCATATGGTAATATATCGTTTTTATCAACAACAAATGTACCATTTTCTACCTGTGGCATTGAAAATGTTATATTGTTGTTATCTGTCACAACGCTATATTTATGGCTGTTATTCATTGTATCAGGTCTGTAATCTATACCATCATATGTGAATTCTGATACAGTTATATTACCCGTATATGTATGATTACCCATCGGGTCAAGCTGCACCACCTTATTAACATAACCTTCAAGAACCTCTTTAAGTGTATCTGCAGACTGTTTCATTGTCTTAATTGTCTTTTCTTTTGGTGATGCATACAGACGTGAGATACCATAAGCTGCTGTCGTTCCAGCTATTATAGCAAATATCAGTATTCCTACAGTTATATGTCTTATTTTCTTTCTTTTATTATTCATATAATCTTTCCTTTTATTCGTATATATCCTGTTTTCTGCACATTTTTACACACAATGGATTAATATCAAATGTATGCAGGCATTAATCTTTTAAATAAATGTGATAAAAACAACAATTCTACACTCTCTGGTAACGTACAAACTCATAGCACAAATCAAAATATGTATGTTCATCACTTCTTGCTGTAACTTTCCATCCATCAAGCTTATCAAAATCGGCTATATGTGTATCTGCTTCATAAGTATAATCAACTCTTGTTATATGAGCAGTATCACAGTATGGAAGAAACTGCTCATATATCTGGGCACCACCTATTATATATATATCCTTAGAATCATACTGCTTTAACTCTGCTAACACTTCATCAACACTATGACACACCGTTGCATCTTTAGCCTTATAATTCTTATTGTTTGTAAGTACTATATTTTTTCTTCCAGCAAGTGCAGACTGGTTAGGAAGACTTTCATATGTCTTTCTTCCCATAACAACAATTTTTCCATAAGTTTCTCCACGGAAAAGCTTTTTATCCTCCGGGATATCCACAAGAAGACGTCCGTTATTACCAATTCCCCACTTCTTATCAGCAAGTGCAATTATATTCATGATATTTTCTTACCCTCTTTCTTAGCCTATATGTTATATATCTGTAAACCATGTCACCTGTTACTAAAATTAAGACTACAGCTTTCTATCAACTGGTATGCATTGTAATCCTTGAAGTACATTCTTATAACTATGATTCATACTACAGCTTACCACCTACCCATGCAGGTACATATCCTTTAACCTTAATACCATCCTGGGTATACTCTTCACTTTCAAGCTGTCCATATTCTCTTATAAGCTGTATCTTTCCGGCATCACTATATGGAAATACTCTTTCAATCTGTATTCTGCTTTTAAGAATAATATCCTGTATATCCATAAGGAAGCTGTCAAGTCCCATACCGGTTCTTGCTGATATGTTCTCTACATAATCAGCCCTGGCATCCTTAAGTATAGGTACATCCTCAAACTCATCACATTTGTTAAAAAGCGTTATAACCGGCTTATCCTTAACTTCAAGCTGTTTAAGCGTATCATATACAGTAGCCATATGTCTCTCATAGTCATCATTAGAACAGTCTACAACATGCACAATCATATCCGCATATTTGGCTTCTTCAAGTGTACTTCTAAATGCTTCTATAAGATTATGCGGAAGCTTTCTTATGAATCCAACGGTATCTGTAAGAAGTATCTTTTCTCCGTTAGGAAGCAAAAGCGCCCTTGTAGTAGGATCAAGTGTTGCAAACAACTTATCTTCTGACAGCACTCCGGCATCCGTAAGTCTGTTTAGAAGTGTTGACTTACCTGCGTTAGTATAACCTACTATAGCAGCAACCGGTGTTGAACTGCTCTCCCGATTCTGTCTTTGTATATCACGATGGCCTTTTATTTCCTTTAATTCAGATGATAAATGGGCTATTCTATCTCGTATTATTCTTCTATCCGTTTCTATCTTCTTCTCACCCGGACCTCTTGTTCCTATACCACCACCAAGTCTTGAAAGCGTAATTCCAAGTCCTGCAAGTCTTGTTGACCTGTACTTTAGCTGTGCCATCTCAACCTGTATCTTACCTTCACTTGATGATGCCCTTGCTGCAAATATATCAAGTATGACCATAGTTCTGTCCATAATCTTTGTATCAAGGACATCCTCTAAGTTTCTTAACTGCGCAGGTGACAACTCATCATCACATATGATGCCTGTTGCACCAAGCTCATCTATCATAAGCCTTAATTCTTCAAGCTTTCCTTTTCCTATATAAGTAGCCGGATGAAAGCTGTCACGCGGCTGAATCATCTTTCCCACTGTCACCGCACCAGCCGTCTTTGCAAGCTCTGAAAGCTCCTCAAGCGACTTTTCACAGTCATCTGACGGGTCAAGCTCCACACCCACAAGTATAACCTTTTCCTGCTCTTCGTCTGTTACATATACTGCCATATATTCCTCACTTTTCTATATTCTGGGATTGTTCTGCAACATTTTCCCTTTCTTTAGCACTCATAACATAGTCATTTAAGTAGTTGGCAACTTCCTTTTCCTCGGAGTAGCCTGAAATGCTTTGTGCTATATCCTTCGCTTCCTTTACACTCCACGAAGCTATTTCCTTCCTCACCTCAAGCACACGGCTCACAGTGACCGAAAACTCATCAAGTCCGAATGCTAACAGAAGCGGAATCATACGCTCATCTGCTGCCGCCTCGCCGCACATTCCTACTTCAATTCCTGCATTATGCGCACATTCTATTATTCTTTTAATACTTCTTATAACTGCCGGATTAAGCGCCGAATAAAGGTATGAAACATTTTCATTACCTCTGTCTACTGCCAGCGTGTACTGCGTAAGGTCATTCGTTCCTATAGAGAAGAAATCGACCTCCTT
>JBNMGS010000130.1:0-5807 GCA_050872365.1 Lachnospira sp. | reverse complement strand
GATATATCATATGTTGTAAAAATTATTATGTCTATTATAAAAATATTATGTAAAAAAATATTATGTAATTGCGGCAGTGTTAAATTCATATTAGAGTTATATTATAATTACGATAAGCGAGGGTGAGATATGCTTATGGAAAGAGATATATCATATTCAGAAAATTATACAGAAATTGTTCCATATAGGGAATATGACTTACATGATGTTGCGTGGCATGAAGCAATGTTTGCAGGAAATGGACATATAGGTGTTATAGAATCATGTGCTCCATTAAATGATGATCTTATATATCAGAATGTAGAATATGTTATGCCATCAGCTGAACCAAGACATGTGCCAAAAGACGTTACTGGTCAGCTTGAAGAGGCAAGGCAGGCAGTACTTAATATGGATGATACATGGAATATACATAATAGAAAGCGTACTAATATGTATTGTCACCATCCAGGTAATCATTTAAGAATTGAAATGCTTAAGGTTGCACATAATGAAGAAAGAAAAACTCTGTTTGAAGATATTAATGTAACAGATTATGAAAGATATACAGATCTTGAACATGCAGTAATAGTTACACGATTCAAGGCAGATGGGAGAAATATAGAAAGAAAGACATTTGTTTCTGATGACGAAGATGTCGCTGTGACGGTTATTAATGGTATCAAAGATTTCGGAATCAAGCTTTTTATAGAGGATTTTGAATCCATACATAAGTTTGGAACAGGAAAAAATAATGTGGCAACATCAGAAAGAAAAATGAAATATTCAAGATTTGTTAAAGATGACATGATAGGTTTTGTAGCACATTATCCATCTTTTAAAGGAAGTGAACTTGCATCTGGAGGTTTTGCCGGAGTTACTAAAGTGTGCGTTGGAAATGGACGTATCCAGACGTTTAATAGAATGAAAAGCGACATGGCATATGCATGTGTTGATGATGGTGCTCCGGTGTTAAAGGTGACAGATACAGATCAGATTGTGCTGATTACATATCTTGACTGGACTTACCAATGTGAAGAAATTAAGGCTGGTAAAGACAAAACGGAATATAATATTGTAAAAAAATGTATTGACAAGGTTGAAAATGTAATAAAAAAATATTCCTGTGAAACTGGTTTTGGTAAAGGATGTATCGATATCAGTCCATTTATATGTGAAGATATGTTAAAAAGACATGAAACTCTAAGAGCAGAGAGGTATTGTAGAGTTTCTTTGGATTTAGGCCGACACAAAGAGCAGATTGTCAGTAATGAAGAGCTTATAAAGAAGCAGAAATCAGAAAAGAATATTATTCCGGAATTTCTTGAAAGAATATATAATAATGGAAGATATGGTATGCTGTCATGCTCAGGATATACTGCACCAAGGCTTAATGGCCCTGGTGTAGGTGAATGGAATCTTTTATGGCGTAATGCATATACTATGGATGCTAATGTAAATATCCAGGTTTCTGGAATGAATAGTGGTAATATGTATGAGGCGGCGACAGGATATATATTGTTTATAATCCGACAATTAAAAGATTGGGAGAATAATGCTGCTATGGTATATGGAATGAAGGATGCAGTTCTCATTCCAGTTAATACAGATGGACATAGAGCAATGATGGTTGAGTATGATATTAATTATCCTTTTGAGTATTGGAACGCCGGAGCAAGCTGGATGATATTACCTGTCATGGAATTTCTTGATTGCTATGGTGATGTTAATATAACAACCCAGGATGCAAATATCATAAATATGTATGGTAAAGATACATTTGACGTAAAAAAAGATGTTTTAGTACCGCTTGTTTTAAAGACATATAATTTCTGGAGACAGTTATGCTGTGCAGAATATTATACAGATAGTAATGGTAATGCCTGTTATAAGAAAGGTAAAAAAAGTCTTAAAAAAGACGAGAAATATCTTATTATTCCATCATTTTCACCAGAAAATAAACCTTTTGGATATCACAGCGCAATTACAGCTAATGCGGCAATGGATATATCTGCCGCAAGAGATGTTGTAAATATGTATATTGATATTGAAAAAGAATCAAAAGAAAGTGGATATGAGAGCAGGTTAAAAGAAGCAGAGGATTTGTTAGAGAAGCTTCCAGATTTCCAGTTTGATGAAAGCGGGGCAATCCGCGAATGGTCAATGAAAGAATATAAGGAAAATAATGCACATAGACATATAAGTCATCTATATTGTGCATGGCCGGCATATCAGACACAGCATGATGATAAGCTGGCAAATGCATGCCGGCAGGCAATTATAAACAGAAACCATGAAAATACAGGAAAAGATGACACTGCATCACATGGCTGGATTCACAAGGCTTTAGTAGAAGCCAGACTTAAGAATTCAGATTCAGTGTATGATATACTTAATCTGCTTGTACATAGTGATATATTCTATACATCTTTATATACAGATCATAATACTAACAGGGCAAAGGGAGTGGCATGTACAGATACTTTGTTTGGAATAGTTGGTATTATCAATGAAATGCTCGTTTATTCAGACCGTCATACAATAGAGCTGCTGCCGGCATTAAGTGCAAGGTTTACAGAAGGAAAGGTCTGTGGGCTTATGACACGGGCTGGAGTAAGGATAGATGAGCTTAAATGGTGCATAGATGGTACAGATAGCATTGATATTGATAACAATAAAAAAATAGAAAATAGCAGTCATATTATACTTAAGATGACTGCATTAAGAGATACAGAATTCAAACTTATGCTTACCAATAAGGCTTTCAAGGAATTGGATGAAGAAGACAAAGAAAGATTTAATAGGAGTGTGAGGATGAAGGCTGGGGAGAAAATTACTGTTTAACACAGTTTATTTTTATTGACAAACGAACGCCATGAGGCTTGTGAGGTATTTTAAGAATAAGGCTCCAGTCACCAGAAAACTGATTGGATATTTCTAAGATATTCCATGTAGATAATGTTAACGGACGTAACCGCTCATACGAAACATCCGTGTTTCGTTTTCGCTCGATTTGACATCCATGTCAAATCGTTACTGGGTATAGAGGGAATATCTAAGAACTATCACAATCAGCTTTCAAGTGTTCCTTCCGCATTATTCTTAAAATACCTCACAAGCCTCATGGCGTTCGTTTGTCAATAAAAATAATGTGTGTTAAACAGTAATTATTATGACAGCTTTGTTCCACAATTACTGCAGAATTTGGCCCCATTCGCAGGTGTTCCACAATTAGGGCAGAACTTGTATGTACCACTACCAGTTCCTGTTGATGACTGATTATTATTTATATTATTCATCATCTGCTGTCCCATGGCCATACCCATCTGTACACTCATCATATCTCCTGCAATATTGTTTCCACCTTTGCCTATGTTATCTGCCATAGCCATCTGTCCATACTTACCCATGTCGGATACCATAGATTGTGAAGCTGCTTTATTCTGCATCTTTGTTATCTCTTCTGGATATGAGAAGCTTGCTATATTAAAATCAGTTATCTCTATTCCAAGCTTGCTTATCTGCATATCAAGGTCTTCCTTGATACCTGACGCTATTTCGAAAGCATTGGCCTGAAGATTAAACATATCCTTTCCCTCTTTGGATATCCACTTCATAAGAAGCTGATCCAGCACAGCGACAACTCTTTCTTTAACATCATCAACAGTATACATCTGCTTAATACCTGCTACTTTGTCTATAAGACATACATAATCTGATACCTTAAATGCGAAGTTTCCAAATGCTCTTATAGGCATACCACCTGGAAGACCTGAATATGGAATAGCTATTGGATTCTTTGTTCCCCAGTTAACATTAAATTCCTTGGTATTAACAAAAAGAACCTCTGCTCTCATCCCACTGTTAAATCCAAACTTAAATCCTTTAAGTGTTGACAAAAAAGGTATAATCTGCGAATCTATATCAAACTCGCCCTCTTCTTTAAATATACCTTCTATACTTCCATTATACAAAAAAATTGCATCCTGACCTGGTCGGATTATAAGACGACTTCCCTTTTTTATCTCTTTGTTAGTCCACTTCCAGAATATACAATCATCTCTGTACTCTTCCCATTCTACTACGTTGGAAAACTGACTTTTAAATAACCCCATAGTTTCCTCCCAATTATAATAATTGTTGTTTCAAATGAATATGCATTATGATTATGCCCATATTCTTAATATGCTTTATTAATAATATTGCCATTACCAGTTTCCTTACAAAAATATATGTAAAGTCTAATACACAATCCATTATCTATATATAGCCATGTTAAAAGCTTACTGAATGCCCATCTGTGCCTTAAGAGCTGCGAGTTCATCATCAACTGCTGTGTTAGCTGGCTCAGTATCATACTTAGCTGCAAGATTATCTATACTTGAATCCTGTGCTGATGAGTTAAGTTCTGCCATAGCATTAGCTTCATCAAGCATCTTGTTAGCTTTAGCTTCCATGCGGTTAAATGCTTCCATACTATTACCTGCACCTATAACACTTGAACCAACCTTATTGATACGTTCCTGTGCTTTAGCTGCCTTGACAGTTGCCTTAATAGCTGCCCTTCTTGCTTCAAGATCAGATATATCCTTAACAAGCTTATCATGCATCTGGCGCATCTTTGCTGCATTATCTGCTGCCACATTATAAGCCTGTGTAAGAGCAGCCTGCGTTGTTGTAAGCTGCTGTTTCTTTTCAAGAAAAGCTCTGGCATCAGACTCATTACCAGCTCTAAGTGCCTTCTCAGCATATGTCTGCATCTTATTAATCTGTTCGTTGCATTCATCAAGTTCTCTCTTGGCTCTTGTTTCTTCAGCCATAACTGAAGCTGTTTCTGCCTTAACCTTTCCAAGATCACTCTCAAGATTTCTCATATACTGATCAATCATCTTCTCAGGATCTTCGCACTTGTCTAAAAGTGAATTGATGTTTGCACTCATAATATCCTTAAATCTTGTTAAAATACCCATAATGTCCTCCAATTATTTAACTTAATATATATAATTCTACGCAGGAATTAATGTAATTATTATACTATACCAATTATTAAAAGTCACTACTTTTTATAATTATTTATCAGATAATTCAAATATTCAACGTCTTTTTATGCATATTTAAGAAGTCATTTTATTATTTACTAATTGTTTTATAATCTGACGTACAAATTTATATGAATTATTATAGGATCAAAAGGTATTATCAATGCTTGCACATATTTTTTACTGTTTTTTCTGCTTTGCAGCTTTCTTAGCTTCCTTAGCCTCTTCTTTTGCTTCCCTTTTTTCTTCTTTTAACTCTTCTTTTGTCTTACTTTTATCTATTCCTGATGTATTACCCGTATAATCATCTATAAGACTCTCTATAATATTCTTCTTCATATACACATCAAAACTCAACAAACATACAAGCATAAAAAGCTGAAGAAAGTCTCTGTCTTCCTCATTCTCCACTTCTTTAAATGCATTCTCTGCCAATTCTGTTTTTCCTAATACATCCTTGGAAAATGCCTCCAACTGGAGTTTTTCCATGTCGTATATTTCTTTGTATATAGTATCCAGCTCTGTAACTTTGTCAGTATTAAAGAACTTATCTGTAAGCGGATTAAGAAGTTTCTGAATATCATTTATTGATAATATATTCTTAAGATAATATATAAATGTTAAAACATATATATGCTCCTTTGAATATTTTTTCTTTACCGGAGGTGGCAGCAGATTGTTCTTGGTATAGTTATTAATCATTGTTTTGGTAAGTATCTTATCATCTTCATATCTTTTAACATCAGACAAATGTTCATCCATAAATGTCGTTACCTGATCCATATAAAG
>JBNMGS010000129.1:0-5832 GCA_050872365.1 Lachnospira sp. | reverse complement strand
CGTTTACAAATAGTAAAAGAAGCAGATATAAAAGTAAATATAGCCGACTTTAAAAATAAAGCTATAATGAGTATAGCAAAAGCCATAAATGAAGGTGATAAAAATGGATATGACAATATAATGCTGAATGACAGCTCATTATGTGGTAGAATAAGTGCAAAGATGGTATATGTGTATCCACCAGGAATCCCAATTCTATATCCTGGTGAGATAATATCTGAAAATGTTATCAACATAATAAATAAAGCCATAGAAAATGGACTTGAAGTAGTGGGAATTGAATATCAACACGTTTATGAATTCAATAATAATGATTCATTGAATAGCCTAAAAAATAATATAAAAAATTGTTCAGAAGATAACTATGATAATAAAGATGATAAAAATAAAAAACAAGAGAGATATAAAGGAGCATTGGCATGCCTGAAATAGCATTTATAATGGGAAAAAGTTCAAGTGGAAAGGATCATATATTTAAGGCACTTGTGGATGATGAAACACTGGGGTTAAGCACGATAACTATGTATACAACACGTCCTATGAGAGCTGGAGAAACTGATGGGGTTGAGTATTATTTCGTGGATGATAATAAAGCATGTGAACTTGAAAATAATAACAAAATTATTGAGATGAGAAAATATCAGACAGTATATGGAGTGTGGAAGTATTTTACAGCAGATGATGGACAGATAGTACTTGGTAAGGGGAAGCGTTACATAGTAATTGGAACAATAGAAGCATATAACAAATTCGTGGAATACTTTGGAAAAGAGAGGATGCTTCCGATATATATTGAAGTAGAAGATGGAATAAGGCTGCAGAGAGCTATTAAGAGAGAGCAGAAACAGGAAATTCCACATTATGAAGAAATGTGCAGAAGGTTTTTAGCTGATAGTGTTGATTTTTCAGAGGAAAATATTAAAAAAGCAGGAATTACTAAAAGATTCTATAATAATGGTCTGATAGAAGAATGTATAATTAATATAAAAGAAGAAATAAAAACAAGATTGATTTAATACTGTATTTATAAAAAGAGAAAATAAAAATAAGGTTGTTTAAATACTGTATTTATAAAAAGAGAAAATAAAAATAAGGTTGTTTAAATGCCGTATTTATGGAAAGAGGAAATAAAGACAAGATTGTTTTAATTGTGCATTTATGATAAGATGTTATATGATTGGAGTTTACTATGGATATTAAAGTTAATGATATTAAAGCATCATCACAGGTACAGAATGGTGTAAAAAGCACAGCCAGTTCAGATGATAGTTTCAAGTTTACATTAATAAGTAATATTGAGGAAAAGGATCTTCAGGAAAAGCTTGGTAATATGATGCAGGAGATTACCGAGCAGGGCGAAAAGATTGCTAAGCATATGGATATTAAGGATATGCGAAGGTATAGAGAGCTTGTTAAAGGTTTCTTAAACGAAGTAGTTAATCGTTCGCATAAGTTTTCGAGAGAAAACTTTCTTGACAGAAGAGGCCGTCACAGAGTATATGGTATAGTCAAGCTTGTTGATAAGAATCTTGATGAACTTGCAGGCGAGCTTGTGAAGGAAGAAAAGAATCATCTTGAGATTGTTGGAAGGATAGATGATATAAGGGGGCTTCTTCTTGATATAACAGCTTAAAATATATGTTTATATCAGAATGTGATAGATAGAGAAAGTTCAAATCATGGTAAAGGATTGTGTGAATTGCATAGTATATTGCAATCCTGATACATCAGTGAGTGGCAATATTTATTATTAACACTCATATCATAGTTGGGGGCTTTTGATCCCAACATCATCATATTATTGTATATAGAAAGATGCAGGAATAAACAAAATGAGTAGTTTTTCAGATATTTATGGATATGAAACAATTAAAGAACATATGCAGAGTGCAATAAGACTGGGTAAGGTATCGCATGCATACATTATTAATGGCGGACTTGGAGCCGGAAAGAAGATGTTAGCTGGTATATTTGCCAAGACTCTTCAGTGTGAGAATATGAAAGAATCAGTGGATCCATGTAACAAATGTCATTCCTGCATACAGGCAGATACCGGAAACCAGCCTGATATTATATGGGTAAAACATGAAAAGCCTGCAAGTATAGGTGTAGATGATGTCAGGGAGCAGATAATATCGGATATGCAGATTAAGCCTTATTCAAGTAAGTATAAGATATATATCATAGATGAGGCGGAAAAGCTCACTGTAGCAGCACAGAATGCACTTCTTAAGACGATAGAAGAACCACCTGCATATGGCATAGTAATATTTCTTACAACGAATGCAGATATATTTTTACAGACGATATTATCAAGATGTGTAATGCTTGATTTAAGACCAATAAAGGATAGTGTTGTAGAAGAATATCTTAAAAATAATTATGATATATCTGATTATGAGTGCAGATTTGCTGCAAATTTCGCGCAAGGAAAAATAGGACGTGCAAAAAGTATCGTGGAAAATACAGAGTTTGCCCGCCTTAAACAGGATGTAATGAATGTAATAAAGAATGCAAAGAGTATGACATCATGTGAAATTATGGCATTTGCAAAGGATATGAAAGATATGAACAGCTATAATTTTACAATAGATGATTATCTTGATTTTATGGCAATGTGGTTCAGGGATGTATTGTTGTTTAAGAGCACCAATGATACAAATTATCTTATATTCAGTGATGATATATCACTAATTAAATCACAGGCCCAGACTATGTCATACGAAGGAATACAGGATATACTTAAATCGATAGATAAGGTTAAGATAAGACTTAAAGCCAACGTTAACTTTGAATTATGTATAGAGCTGCTTATTATGGCTATGAAGGAAGCTATGTAAGGCAGAGATATTAGAGATAATTGCTGCAGTTAATTCAGTTTATATGATATAAGGTAAATGCAGTTAATCAGCCAGTGTATGATGGAATATGCTATGTTGCAGGTAGTTGAAAAGAGGACTTCTGTGGTTTAGCCTGAATATTAATTAATAGTTATATAAGTTATATAAAATTAGAATGGAATGGAACATATCATAGATTAGGAGAATGTAAATATAATGACTAAGGTTGTTGGAGTTAGATTCAGACAGGTAGGAAAGATATATTTCTTTGCACCTGGCAAATATAGTGTTGAAGTAGGTCAGCACGTTATAGTTGAAACAGCTAGAGGTGTAGAATATGGTTCAGTAGTACTCGGTGAAAGAGAGGTTGAGGATAGTGCAGTGGTACAGCCATTAAAGGCTATCATGAGAATAGCAACCCCTGAGGATGATGAAAGAGAAGCTAAGAACCGTGAAAAAGAAAAGGAAGCATACAAGATATGTATTGAAAAGATTAAGAAACATAATCTTTCTATGAAATTAATAAAGGTAGAATATACATTTGACAATAATAAGGTATTATTTTACTTTACAGCAGATGGAAGAATAGATTTCAGGGAACTTGTTAAAGATCTTGCATCAGTGTTTAAGACACGTATAGAGTTAAGACAGATAGGTGTCAGGGACGAAACTAAGATTCTTGGTGGAATAGGTTCATGTGGAAGACCATTATGCTGCGCAACTTATATGCCAGAGTTTGTACCAGTATCTATTAAGATGGCAAAGGAGCAGAATCTTTCACTTAATCCATCAAAGATATCAGGTGTGTGCGGAAGACTTATGTGCTGTCTTAAGAATGAGCAGGAAACTTATGAAGAACTTAATAGTCATCTTCCGAATGTAGGTGATTATGTAACAACACCAGAGAAGCTTAAAGGTGAGGTATCAAGTGTCAATGTATTAAGACAGCTTGTTAAGGTTATAGTAACACTTGATGGAGATGAAAAGGAGATAAGGGAATATCCTGTTTCAGAGCTTAGATTTAAGCCTAAGAGAAAGAATGACAGAATGAACATAGATGATAAGGAACTCAAAGAGCTTGAGGAACTTGAGAAAAAGGAAGGAAAAGCCCATATCAATGATGACTGATGTTAATATAAGTACAGAATCAGGGATTGATGAAGAATATAAGATTAATGCCAATGAGAGAATTGATGATTTGTGCAGGGATAATCTTAAGCTGATACAGAATACAGATGTGTTTTGTTTTGGTATGGATGCAGTTTTGCTGTCTACATTTGCAGCGGCCAGAAAGACTGATGCAGTGTTAGACTTAGGAACAGGAAATGGTGTAATACCTATACTTATGCAGGCTAAGAATCCGGGTGGAATGTATACAGGACTTGAAATTCAGGATGTCAGCTTTAATCTTGCAATAAGAAATGTCAGGATGAATAATCTTTCAGACCACGTAAATATGGTTAAGGGCGATATCAAAGAAGCTTCACGTATATTTGGTGGGGCTTCTTTTAATGTAGTGACGTGTAATCCGCCTTATATGAATGAGAATCATGGTATAGTTAATCCTGATAGTGCAAAGGCAATAGCAAGACATGAACTTTTATGCAGCCTTGAGGATGTAGTAAGAGAAGCTTCAAAGTGTCTTAAGGTTAAGGGACATATGTATATGGTTCACAGACCATCAAGGCTTGCAGATATATTTGCAGCGATGAACAGTAATCATCTGGAGCCTAAGAGAATGAGACTCGTGTATCCACATTCAGATAAACCAGCCAATATGGTGCTGATAGAGGCAGTTAAAGGCGGAAGGTCGCAGCTTAAGGTAGAGAAACCGCTTATTGTATACAATGCAGATGGAAGCTATACAGAAGAACTTTTAAAGATGTATGGAATTTATGTGCAGAAATGAGGAGTAATATGGATATTAATGAGCAGAGTAAAAACACAAGTGATGAGATGAGGGTGGCAGAAGATAACAGTGAAAAGAATTATGCGGGAGCTGGTCAGCTTTATCTATGTGCAACTCCTATAGGTAACCTTGAGGATATAACTTTCAGGGTGCTGAGGATATTAAAGGAAGCGGATATAATAGCCGCAGAGGATACAAGAAACAGTATAAAGCTACTTAATCATTTTGAGATAAATACGCCAATGACAAGTTATCATGAATATAATAAGTATGATAAGGCAAAGACATTAGTAGAGAAAATGCTGAAGGGTGAAACTGTAGCTGTTATAACTGATGCAGGAACTCCAGGTATATCAGATCCAGGAGAAGAGCTTGTAAGGCAGGCATTAGAAGCAGGAATAAAGGTATCAAGTGTGCCGGGGGCAGCGGCATGTATAACTGCACTTACGATGTCAGGACAGGCTACAAGAAGGTTCGCATTTGAAGCATTTCTGCCAGCAGATAAGAATGAGAGAAAAGATATACTTGCAGAGCTTGAGTCTGAAACTAGAACTATGATTATATATGAAGCACCTCACAGGCTGCTAAAGACTCTTAAGGAGCTTAGGACAGTGCTTGGTGGTGAACGTGCATTGACCATATGTAAGGAGCTTACGAAAAGGTATGAAAACAGCATGGTTACTACATTTGACGAGGCGTGTGAATATTACGAAGTCAATGAACCAAGAGGTGAGTATGTGCTTGTCATAGCGGGAAAGAATCGTGACGTGATAAAGCAGGAGGAACAAGATAAGTGGAAATCCATGTCAGAGCGTGAACACGTTGAAATGTATATAAGCCAGGGAATGGATAAGAAAGAAGCAATGAAGGCAGCAGCAAAGGACAGGGGTGTGTCTAAGAGAGATATATATAATAAGCTGCTGGAGAACGAATAAAACTTTTAAAATGAATAAGGCATATTAGATAAGGTTTCAATAGATTCTGAAATATTCAGGAATTTATTGAAGCCTTTTTATTTAGATTTTTCTGTATATTATCTAACATTGGATTTAATAAGAGTGCAATGAATACAATATATAATAT
>JBNMGS010000128.1:0-5860 GCA_050872365.1 Lachnospira sp. | reverse complement strand
TAAAGAAGCTTGGAATAATAGATGAACACTTTGCCAATGTTGCAAACAGGTATGTATTCAAGGTAGCATTACCGGTTCTTTTATTCAGGGACTTGTCGAGGTCAGACTTTAAGAGTCAGTTTGAACCTAAGTTTGTACTTTACTGTAGTATAGTTACAATACTTATGTTTTCATTTGTTTGGATATTTACAGAAATATTTATGAAAGATGACACACAGAAGGGTGCATTTATTCAGGGAAGCTGTAGAAGCAGTGCAGCTATTCTTGGTATGGCATTTGTGCAGAATATGTATTCAGACACTGGAATGGCACCACTTATGATAGTTGCTGCAGTTCCGTTGTTTAACATATTTGCAGTTGTTGTACTTACATTTAAGGCGCATCCTAAGAATGTTCTTAGTGAAGAGGTTAATGTAAATGAAACGGTGGAAAAGTTAAGTGACGATGAGGAGGTTGTTACTGATAATATAAAGATAAAAAAGACAGTAAGTCATAAAACTGATAATATAAAGAAGGCTTGTATCAACATAGCAAAGAATCCTATTATCATAGGTATCGTGTTGGGATTTATATCATCTATGCTTAATATGAAGTATCCGGTTATCATTAACAAGACTATAGAAAGCGTAGCGCAGACGGCGACTCCTATAGCACTTATATGTATAGGTGCAGGCTTTGAAGGAAGAAAGGCTATAAAGAAGATAAAGCCTACGCTTGTAGCAACATTTATAAAGCTTATAGGTCTTGCGGCAGTATTTATTCCAATCGGTGTTGCACTGGGCTTTAGAAATCAGGAGCTTGTAGCAGCACTTATTATGCTGGCTTCGCCAACAACGGTAACAAGTTATGTTATGGCAAAGAGTATGGATAATGATGAAGTACTTTCGTCAAGCATAATTGTCCTGACAACAGTATTATCAAGCATAACACTGACAGGCTGGATATTTGTTTTAAGGACATTTGGACTTATTTGATGTGATTGTGAATAATATGATGTAAGGGTCGAAAAGTCAAAAAGTCATTTATGCTTGCGTGAAATGACTTTTGAACTTTTGCCCCGCCTAACACCGAAAATGAAATAAAAAGGTGTATCTTGCAATAGTACATTATGTATAAAGAAAGGTTATGTTGCAGATGGCAATGTGGATGCAGTATGATTGTAATATGGATTGTTAGAATGAATCACAGGATGTCAGGAATTGAATGAATTGTGATAAATTAGTTGAAAATACTCCGTTTATATGTTATACTCACAGTAGTTATGAACAAAAAGGAGGTATTGTTGTGAAGCATATTAAGACTATCAGCAATCGCGTATTAAAGGATACAATGAAGCATGGTGGATGTGGCGAATGTCAGACATCTTGCCAGTCAGCTTGTAAGACATCTTGCACAGTTGGTAACCAGAGCTGTGAGAATAAGAACAACTAATTAACTGGGTGTGGTTTTCAGTATTGATTATTGATACATACATCATCAAAAGTTAATATGTTAAGAGAAGTAAGAGAGTGTGAATGCATTTCGACACTCTCTTATTTTCCTTATGTATAAAGAGTAAATACGGGTTGGATTATGGAATGTAAGACTGCCTGTAATATGATAGAAATAAGTTATCATTTAAGATTAGAATTGAGGATTATTTATTTATGATACATCAGTATAAAAACAATGGGTACAATATTGTTCTGGACGTAAATAGCGGTTCAGTGCATGTTGTAGACGATATAGTTTATGATATCATTGCACTTTATGAGAATAATAGTGAGGATAAGATTATTGAAGAATTAAAGGATAAGTATTCTGTGGAAGACATTAAGGAAGCCTGTTCAGAGATAGCTGAACTTAAGGAAGCAGGACAGCTTTTCACAGAAGATATATATGAGCCATATATTGATTCATTCAAGGATAGACCTACAGTAGTAAAGGCACTTTGTCTTCACATAGCACATGATTGTAACCTTGCATGCAAGTACTGTTTTGCAGAAGAGGGCGAATATCATGGAAGAAGAGCACTTATGAGCTTTGAGGTAGGTAAGAAAGCACTTGATTTTCTTGTTGCTAATTCAGGTTCAAGAAGGAATCTTGAGGTTGACTTCTTTGGTGGTGAGCCAACTATGAACTTTGAAGTGGTTAAGCAGCTTGTAGAGTATGGAAGAAGTCTTGAAAAAGAACATAATAAGAATTTCAGATTCACACTTACAACTAATGGAATTCTTCTTAATGACGAGATACTTGATTTTGCAAACAAAGAAATGAGTAACATTGTACTTAGTATAGATGGACGTAAGGAGATTAATGACCTTATGCGTCCAACAAGGAACAATCACGGAAGCTCATATGACATTATTATGCCTAAGTTCAAGAAAGTTGCAGAAAGCCGTAACCAGATGAACTACTATGTAAGAGGTACATTTACACATAATAATCTTGATTTCTCAGAAGATGTTCTTCACTTAGCGGATGAAGGCTTTGAACAGATATCGGTTGAGCCGGTTGTTGCGCAGCCTACAGATTCATATGCAATAAGAGAAGAAGACCTTCCAATTATATTTGAGCAGTATGACAAGCTTGCTAAGGAGATTATAAAGAGAAAGAAAGCTGGTAACGGATTTAACTTCTTCCACTTTATGATAGATTTAAGCGGAGGTCCTTGTGTGGCTAAGAGGCTGTCAGGATGTGGATCAGGATGTGAGTATTTAGCAGTTACTCCTTGGGGTGATTTATATCCATGTCATCAGTTTGTAGGTAACGAAGATTTCCTTATGGGTAATGTTGATGAAGGTATTATCCGTAACGATATAAGAGATAGTTTTAAGAATTGTAATGTATATTCAAAGGAAAAATGTAAGAACTGCTTTGCCAAGTTCTACTGTAGCGGTGGGTGTGCTGCTAACTCTTATAACTTCCATGGAAACATCAATGATGCTTATGATGTTGGATGTGAGATGCAGAAGAAGAGAATTGAATGTGCAATTATGATAAGAGCTGCGATGGCAGAAGATTAAAACATATGTATTGAAGGGAGTATTAAAAAGGTAACATGAAGTACAATTTAACTAAGAAGATTAGCTATAGCATCATCATTCTTGTTTTACTTGTAGGTCTTACACTTACAACATTCTTTGGAATGAATGGCAAAGGCTATGGCAGTGCTAAAGACATCAATCTTGGTCTTGACCTTGCAGGCGGTGTCAGCATAACATATGAGATTCAGGAAGATAATCCAACTTCCCAGGATATAGAGGATACTATCTATAAGCTTGAGAAACGTATTGAAGGAAGAAGTACAGAATCTCAGGTATACAAGGAAGGCGAGAAGAGAATAACAGTTGAAATTCCTGGTGTTACAGACGCCAACGAAATCCTTACAGAATTAGGAACACCTGGTTCACTTGAATTCCTTGATTATACAGGATATACAGCATGGTCACAGGGAGAAGATTACACACCACTTCTTACTGGATCAGATGTTAAAGCTGCTCAGGCTTATTCAGATACGTCGTCTAATGAAAGTACACCTTATGGCGTATCGCTTACATTTACAGATGAAGGTTCTGATAAGTTTGCTGATGCTACATCTAAGAATATAGGAAGCAGAATCTATATTATATATGATGGTGCAGTCGTTAGTTATCCTACAGTTAACACAGCAATAACAGGTGGTAGTGCATCTATTACAGGTATGGAAACATATGAAGCAGCAGATAACCTTGCTACATATATAAGAATTGGTTCTATTCCACTTACACTTAATGAAGTAAGTTCTAATATCGTAGGTGCACAGTTAGGACAGGATGCTATTCATTCAAGTCTTATTGCTGCCGGTATTGGTTTCGTGCTTTTATGTATATTTATGATTGCTATATACAGAGTACCTGGAATTGTTGCAACACTTTCACTTATAATATATACAACACTTGTTCTTTTCCTTGTAAGCGTATATGATCTTACGTTAACACTTCCTGGTATTGCAGGTATTATACTTGGTATCGGTATGGCAGTTGATGCAAATGTTATTATATATACACGTATCAGAGAAGAGATTGCAGCAGGAAAGAGCGTTGAAAGTGCTATTCTTGCAGGTTATAATAAGGCTACATCAGCTATCGTTGATGGTAATGTAACAACACTTATTGCAGCTATAGTTCTTTATATATTTGGTACAGGTCCTGTTAAGGGCTTCGCAACAACTCTTGCAGTTGGTAATATCGTATCTATATTTACTGCCCTTGTTATTACAAAGGTTATTATGAAGCTGCTTTATAACTTCGGTCTTACAAAGCCAGCTATGTATGGTAAGACAGTTCATAGAAGAACATATAATATCTTATCTTTAAGAAAATGGACTATTACAGTGTCAGTTGTTCTTATAGTTGTTGGTCTTATAACTATGGGAGTTCAGAGTGCGTTAGGAAACAGAGCACTTAACTTCAGTCTTGAGTTCGTTGGTGGTTCAACAACAAGCTTTACATTTGATAAGGAATATTCACAGTCCGAGATAGAAAATGGCATTATTCCTGTTATCAGGGAAGCAGCCGGTATAACAGAAGTACAGCAGCAGAAGGTTCAGAACTCTACAAAGGTTACTTTCAAGACAACAGATCTTTCACTTGAGCAAAGAGAGGCTATAGAAACAGCAGTTACAGAAAAGTATCCACTTCAGGATGGTTCAATAGTTGAATCTGATACAATCAGTTCATCAGTCAGCAGTACTATGAAGAAGAATGCTATTCTTTCAGTTATACTTGCAACAATTGCTATGCTTATATATATCTTTGCAAGATTCAGGGATATTAAGTTTGCAGTAGCAGCCGTTATGGCTCTTTTACAGGATGTTTTAGTAGTTATTACATTCTATGCAGTATTCAGAGTACCAGTAGGTAACACATTTATAGCTTGTATGCTTACAATTGTAGGTTACTCTATCAATGGTACTATCATTATATTTGATAGAATTAGAGAAATGTTAAAGAATGCCAATTCTAAGACTAATATAACAGAACTTGTTAACTCAGCTGTAACAAGTACTATTACAAGAAATATTAATACAACTATAACAACTCTTATTATGCTTGTAATGTTGTATATTCTTGGTGTTACATCAGTAAGAGAGTTCTCACTTCCTCTTATTGTAGGTATTATCTGCGGATTCTACTCTTCAGTATTCCTTACAAGTTCATTCTGGTATATACTTGGTGGTAAGAAGAGAGGCGTTATAGATGAGGCTGTCAGCAAGAAAGAAAAGGCTGCTAAGATAGGTCCAGACGGAGCACAGGTATAATATACATGTAACATATAATCAATATATAACCATAATAGGTTATCAATATAAAGATGTTAAAATAAATAATTTGATGTAAGGATTGAGTGAATTGCAATGCAATAGAACAATGCTTATATAAGTGAATGCACAAGTCTATTTTAGACATTCATGTTATAATATGCATCCATATCAAGATTATAGGAATTATCAGAACCTATGTATCACGATATGGATGCTTTTTAGTAACTTATTAAATTATCTAAATTATGTAATGGTTAAAAGTTTTAAAAGTTGTTTGTGTTTATATACGAGGAGATTAATGATGAAAAGCGACTGGAGAGTATATGGGAAAAAAGCAGATTTTAAGGGGATATCAGATAAGTATCACATAGACCAGGTGATTGCCAGGATTATACGCAACAGAGATATATGTGGAGAAAGTGCTGTAAATATGTATCTGAATGGTGATATAAGGGATATGCACAATCCGGCTGATATGAAAGATGCAATATCAGCAGTAGATATTATAGAACAGAAAATACTTAATAAGTCGAGAATACGTATAATAGGTGATTACGATATAGATGGGATATGTTC
>JBNMGS010000127.1:0-5882 GCA_050872365.1 Lachnospira sp. | reverse complement strand
TATATATGTAGATACAGGCGCTATGTATAGGGCGATGGCAGTATATTTCAGTAAGAATAAGGTTAATCCTGAGGATGAGAGTGCTATCAATGAGGCTGTCAAAAATGTTGATATAAAGATAGAATATCAGAATGGTGAACAGCAGGTAATCCTTAACGGTGAAAATGTTACAGGACTTTTAAGAACAGAAGAAACAGGCAATATGGCATCTAAGACTTCTAAGTATAAGGAAGTAAGAAGCAAGCTTGTAGAACTTCAAAGACAGCTTGCAAAAACTACTAATGTTGTTATGGATGGCAGGGACATTGGAACAACAGTACTTCCTGATGCATTTGTAAAAATATATCTTACTGCAAGTTCAGATGCAAGAGCCAAAAGAAGATATGATGAACTCGTTGCCAAAGGCGAAAAATGTGATATCAATGCCATTAAGAAAGATATTGAAACAAGAGATTATCAGGATATGCATAGGGAAATATCTCCTCTTAAGCAGGCAGATGATGCGATACTTCTTGATACTTCTGATATGAATATTGAGCAGGTTGTTGAGGCAATAAGAGATATTATCAATAAAGCCATTAAAAATAATTAAAAGGGATTATCGCACTAAGCAATATTCATATAATACATAGATAATAAATCTTTTATTAATATCTACATATTGTATAGATTATGCTTAATGTGGCAGCCCCCCGGCAAAAGTAATGATAATCTAATTGTTTAAGAAAATTGTATACAGTATAAAGGTAAAGAATATGTCTAACAAAAAAGAAGTTATTCTGGCTAAATCAGCAGGGTTTTGCTTTGGAGTACACAGGGCTGTTGATACAGTATATGAACGTTCAGACAAGAAAAACATATATACATATGGACCTATAATTCATAATGAAGAGGTCGTAAAAGATCTGGAAAGTAAAGGCGTAAGAGCAATATCAGATGTTTCTGATATCAGTGTTGGTGAAGATGGTAATGCCACAGTTATTATAAGGTCGCATGGTGTATCAAAGAGTGTATATGACAGCATAAAGGGAAAAAAATATGAGATAGTTGATGCCACCTGCCCGTTTGTACTTAAAATCCACAGAATAGTGGAGGAGGAAAGTACAAAAGGAAAACAGATAATTATAATTGGTAATGAAAAACACCCGGAGGTTGAGGGCATAATGGGATGGTCACATAGTCCGGTAGTAGTTGTAGATACAGTTGAAAAAGCTAAAAATATAGAGCTTGATAAACAAAAAGAAGTCGTAATTGTATCCCAAACGACATTTAATTACAATAAATTTAAAGAATTAGTTGAAATTATTAACGAAAAGGGTTACAATATTACCATTAAAAATACTATTTGTAATGCCACAGAAGAACGTCAGACTGAGGCAAGAGATATTGCACAGAAAGTTGATGCAATGATTGTTATCGGCGACAAGAGTAGTTCTAATACAAGAAAACTGTATGAGATTTGTAAAGGCGAATGTGAGAATACATTTTACATTCAAACTCTAAAAGATCTGGATTTAAAAAGTCTTGATCTGGTAAACAGCATAGGTATTACAGCTGGGGCATCTACCCCGAACAATATCATTGAGGAGGTTTATACTAATGTCAGAGAATTTTGCAGAGATGTTAGCTAACGAAGAGTGGAAGGAAATTCATACAGGAGAAGTTGTTGATGGCACTGTAATAGCAGTTAAAGAAGACCAGATCGTTCTTAACATAGGCTATAAAGCTGATGGTATTATCACAAGAAGTGAGTATACATCACAGCCAGGACTTGATCTTACAACAGTTGTTTCTGTTGGTGATGAGATGAAAGCTAAGGTTCTTAAGCTTAACGATGGAGAAGGTCAGGTACTTCTTACATATAGAAAGCTTGTTGCAGATAACGGAAGCAAGAAGCTTGAAGAAGCATTTAATAACCATGAGCCTGTAACAGCAACTGTAACAAGAGTTATCAAGGGTGGTCTTGAAGTAGTTGTTGATGAGACAAGAGTATTTATTCCAGCAAGCCTTGTTTCAGATTCATATGTTAAAGATTTCTCAGATTATGCTGGTAAGGAAGTAACATTTGTATTAACAGAATATGATCCTAAGAACAGAAAAGTTATCGGTGACTGCAAGCAGCTTATCGTTGCAGCTAAGAAGGCAGCACAGGAAGAACTTCTTTCTAAGATTCACGAAGGAGATACAATCGAAGGCACAGTTAAGAACGTAACAGACTTTGGTGCATTTATCGACCTTGGTGGAGTTGATGGACTTCTTCACATCTCAGAGATGTCTTGGGGAAGAACAGAGAATCCTAAGAAGGTATATAAGGTTGGAGATTCAGTTAAGTGCTTTATCAAGGAAATCAATGGTGATAAGATTGCACTTTCTGTTAAGTATCCAGACCAGAATCCTTGGAATGATGCATCTACAAAGTATGCTGTAGGTAATGTTGTTACTGGTAAGGTAGCAAGAATGACAGATTTTGGTGCATTTGTACAGCTTGAAGACGGCATTGATGCTTTACTTCATGTATCACAGATTTCAAGAGAACACATCAACAAGCCAGAAGATGTATTAAAGATTGGTCAGGAAATCACAGCTAAGGTTGTAGACCTTAACGAAGCTGAGAAGAAGATAAGCTTAAGCATGAAAGCTTTATTAGATGATTCTGCAGATCAGGAAGAAGCTCAGACAGAAGAATAATTAATACTTATAAGTATATAAAAGTTCCGGTAGTTATTATAACTATCGGAATTTTTTTGTAAAGTATTTTGTATAGTATTTTTAAAGTGACATGCACGGCGGAGTAAAAATCATAAATAATATATGATATAATGAATAAACGTGCAGAGCCGTGCCCGTTATACATATTTTTTAAGAGTGAGATATGTTCTTCCTTTTCTCGTTTCACTTTCATCACCTACATATATGAATTTGCCAGTGCCACGTATAACAAGAACATCATCGGGTTTTAGATGCATGCTTTTATTTTCCATACATTGTCCGTTGACATATATCTTTTTGGAAGAAAAAAGTTCGCCAGAGCTGCTCCTGGAAAGCTTTGTTATAGAGGCAACAACTGCATCTATACGTGGAGAAGCAGCTATTATTCTTATATCCTCAAGTTCAGGTTTTAATGCCGGTACATCTTCAGTGCATATAAGACAGCGTATATGGGTGTGGCGTATAGTATCAAGATGGTCACATATATAATCAGCTATGTGGGAGATACAGAATATGTAAGCATCAGTTCCTTTAATTATAATATCACCTATTAGCTCACGTTCTATACCAAGATTCATAAGCGCACCAAGATAGTCTCTATGCTCAAGTTTTTCAGCATATTTTACAGATAATGGAGATATCTTTAATGTTGTTATAGGATATCCGGCATCATATCCATATAAATCAGGTGAGCCGAAGCGTATAAGCTGTCTTTCACATACAGGATTTCCACCATATATGTCATAATCAATAAAAGATAAGTCTTTCTTAAATGAGTTGACAACAGCCAGTTCACTTATGCTAAGAAAGTTGGTATATGTATAAATGCTATGGTTAAATGCCTTATTAGCTGTATCTAATACTTTTCTTTTTAATAATTCATCTTCATTCATAATAGTGGAATCCTTTCGCTTAATTAAAATCTATGATTTTTACTTTTAACACGTACTTTCTATGATTATAAATAAAAAGAATAAAATATACAAATAAATATTTGAAGTGTTATAAGCACCTTTGACACATCTAATCGTGTGTGATAAACTATTAACAAATGTAAGGCAGGGCAACATGTATTAGGATAGCTGCAAAAAGACGAAAGAATATAGAGTGACAATGATTTTCACATATGTGCTTTGTGTCTGCGTATGCTTGACACAAACCAGATATGTGCGAAAAGTGCGCAGAAATGAGGATTACAATGATTAATGATTATGAAGATTTTAAAAAACAGGTATTCAGCATTACAAGTATAGATCTTAATGCTTATAAGGAAAAACAGATGAAGAGAAGAATAGATACACTTATAGCCAGAAACAAATATGATGGCTATGACAGCTATGTTAAGGCTATTAAATCAGATTCAAAGCTTCTTGATGAATTTGTTAATTATCTTACTATCAATGTATCTGAGTTTTACAGGAATCCTGCACTTTGGAAAAAGCTTGAAGATATAATACTTCCAGAGCTTATAAGTAAGTTTGGAACGAGACTTAAGATATGGAGTGCGGCCTGCTCAACAGGAGATGAGCCATACTCACTCGCTATGGTTCTTGCAAAGAAAGTTCCTATGAGAGATATTAAGATATATGCAACAGATATAGATGACCAGGTGTTAGAAAAGGCCAAGGATGGTGTGTATTCAGCTAACAGTCTTAAAGGACTGCCAGATGAATACAAGAAAAAGTATTTTGAAAAGATGGGCGATAAGTATTATAAGATATCAGATGAGATTAAGAAATGCGTTGAGTTCAAGAAATCTAATCTTTTAAAGGATCCATATCCTCAGGGATGTCATCTTATAGTATGCAGAAATGTTCTTATATATTTTACAGAAGATGCAAAGCTTGATATATATAAGAAGTTTAATAAGTCACTTGTCCAGGGTGGCTGCCTGTTCGTTGGTAATACAGAACAGATTATTAATTATAAGGATCTTGGTTATGAGTATAATGAGCTGTTCTTTTATAGAAAAAAGTAATTATTGCATATGCTGCTTCATGGATTATGTCCAGAGGCAGCATATTTTTTATTGTTTCAGCATCATAGTCGTAAATATTCTTTCTTTCTGCTTCTGAATCTAACATAAGATAAACATTCTGATCGTTATAAACATTTTTAAATACAGGCAAATCACCAGAATATGATGGCAGCATTATAAAAGTTCCATATTTTTTGGTATAACAAGTCTCCTTAGTGGCTTTTATTTTACATTCTGAATCTACATATGCTGCAACACTTTTATGTATGGCTGTGTCTTCGTAAGGCAGGTAATAGTAATCTTTATAATTGTTGTAAAAGAATTTAAGAGTGTCGATGATAACAGGTAATCTGAATTTGACTGTAGAATGTTCAGCTCTTAAAACATAATCCTCATCTTTTAACAGTACAGAGACGGGTATATTCTCCGGCAGTGAAAATGAGAGTGTTATATAGGCCGTATTATTACATTTTATATTAACAGCAGGTGTGTATTCGATATCTTTGTAAGTTATACGTTTGTTTGTGATGTTATTGTAGCTTATGATAGATGATACTTTTATAAGTCCGCATATATCGTCATAATTATGAAGCAGAAGTAGATGCTCATCTATATCGTGTTGAGAAGCATCGCCGGTGTTTTTCATATATTCCTTATATACTTTTATAAGTTCACCACCTGTGTATACATCATCACGGTGAATACCAAGAAAATGTTCAACGGATGTCTGATTGTAGCTTTCAAGCCTTAAAATAGACTTAAGACCTTTAGTATGTTTATATAAATCTATGCTTCGCATGTTGTCAAGAAACAGAGGTATATTATGAATTGAGGCTCTTTTCTTTAAAAATGGAATATCAAAGCTGTCACCATTAAAATGCGTGAGTGAAGAAAAAGCTTTTGAAAATTCTGAAAATGTCTGTATAAGTGCTGGTTCATCAGAATCAGATTCTGCAAGCCACTGCGTTATGGTAAAGTGATTTCCATCGGTGTATGCAACGCCTATGAGATAGCAGAAACAGCCAGTCCTTGAAAATCCTGTTGTTTCTATATCAAAGAAAAGATTAGCTGTGTTGCATAATGAGTTGCTTATATTAATATCTGTTGTTTTTGTTATTGTTTTCATGTTGGTATCGTCATTTCCTCTCTGATATTTGTAATGTCTGAGCATTCTGCATGAATTAAAAAGCAATGC
>JBNMGS010000126.1:0-5909 GCA_050872365.1 Lachnospira sp. | reverse complement strand
TTACTCGTAACATACATTCCTCAGATATCAATGTTCCTTCCACATATTCTTGGATTGGTATAATGATAAATGAGCTTTAGATTTATAAACTTGGTACAAATGTGAAACCCTTCACATTTATATAAACTTTTTTCCTAATATTATACAAAGAGACACCGTGGTGGCCAAAAGGCTGCTGCGGTGTCTCTTTGTCTTATTTTATATGAATTTATGTAGTTTTATGTAGTCAAATATAAGCCTGTAATATAGAAATAACGTAATGTGAGGGTTAAAAGTCCATAGAAAGATATAAGAACCGTCATCTTTTTGCGTCATAAAAGATATAAGAACTGTCATCTTTTTGTTGTATAACATTCGAAATTAATATATATTTAGATGTAAAGTTCAAAGGTTTTAATATGTAATTAGAAATATTTTTGGATTTTTAATTTAAAAGTAAGGAAATACTAGAGAAAATGAGGTGCAGAATGGATATTGAATATTTATTGCTATTACAGAATTTGCGGGAACATACAGAAAGTTTCCTGGCACCAGTTATGGATTGGTTTACCAAAATGTCTATAAGCTTCTGGCCGCTTGCTGTTATGCTTATGATATACTGGGCATTTGACAGAAAAGCAGGAAGAAGAATGTTTGCAGGCATGTCGCTTGCATATTTTATGAATGGATTTTTGAAGCTTACATGCTGTGTATATAGACCATGGATAAGAGATGCAAGAGTAATGCCATATGGAGATTCCAAGGTTGCGGCAACGGGATATTCATTTCCAAGCGGTCATTCAACGGCTGCAACAGCAAGGTATGGAAGCATAGGAATGTGGTTTAGAAAAAGAAATAAGCTCATAGCGGCAGTTATGTTTGTAACCATTGCAATCACGATGTTTTCAAGAAACTATCTTGGAGTGCATACACCACAGGATGTTCTGGTTGGATTCGCGGCTACAGTTGTCATGCTTATTCTAGGTAATCTTATTGAAAACTGGAGTGATAAGGATGCTAAGAAAAGAGATATAATTATATTAGTAGCTGGACTTGTATTAACAGTTGCTGCAATATTTTATTATGAGTTCAAGCCTTATCCACTTGATTATCTTTCAGATGGAAAACTTTTAGTAGACCCTAAGAAGATGATTCCAGATTCATTTGAAGGTTTAGGTTTTGTGAGTGCATATGTTGTATGCAGGATATTTGAAAGAAAAGGTTTTAACTTTGATGAAGTTATGGATTGGAAAGAACGTTTCTTTATAGGTGTTCTTGCACTTATTCCACTTATGTGGTGGGACAGCCATATAGTTAATATATGCGTTTCATTAGGAAGCAAAGTGGCTGGCAAGTATTTATGGTCAGCAGGAATAGTTGTATATACTATGATAGTTGTTCCTTTTATTATGAAGAAGGTGCATGAATCAGGAGTGCTGGATAAGTTAAATAAGAGTGCAACATCAGTGCAGGTTTGAAGTTAGAGCACTAATTAAAATATTATGATATGAGGGTCACTAAGGTATACATCGAATTGCATGCAAGCACGCATCGATGATACCTTTTGACCCTTTAATCATATTATGGAATTAATGAGAGGGCAGTTAATATACTGCCATCCTTTCTATTGCAGGTTTTACACTAATTTAATTGCAGATTTTACACTAATTTAAGTTGACATAATAAATATCAGATTATAAAATAAAACCGCTAAAAACGCATTAAATTAAAAGTGAGGTGACGATAATGGACGGGCATGATAGTCCTAAAATAGGGAACAATGACATAGATTATAAGCCGACAAAGCTATTGTCTGCGTTTCTTAAAAGGGCGTGTGCAATAGTCTGTTAAAGTCGCATATTTTCTAATCTTAGTCATTGTTCCTGCCATATCGAAAGGAGAATAATGATGAATAAGATTCTATCAAATGTAGTTATGCATAAGGATTATAGCAAAGATATAGTAAGAATCCTTAAAAGTAACAAATCAGATGAAGTAATCCGCAAAAAGTTGTCAAAGTATCATGAGAATGATATAGCTGATGCAGTAAAGCTGCTTGATAAAGATACAAGAATCCGCCTTTATAAGATTCTTGGCATAGACTGGACAGCAGAAGTATTCTCATATCTGGAAGATACACCAGAGTACATAGAAGAACTGTCTGTAGATGAGGCGGCAGATGTCCTTGAGAAGATGGATGCTGATGATGCCGTAGATATTCTTGATAATGTGTCAGAAAAAGAAAGACAGGCTCTCATATCACATATGGAGAAGAATGCAAAGGATGATGTGTGTCTGATATATTCATATGGTGATGATGAGATTGGTAGCAAGATGACTACTAATTTCATATGCATAGGTAATAAGCTTACTATAAAGGAAGCTATGAAAGAGCTTGTTTCCCAGGCAGAGGAAAACGACAATGTTAACACGATATATGTTGTGGATGATAATAATAAATATTATGGTGCGATAGACTTAAAAGACCTTATCGTTGCAAGAGATTATCAGAAGCTTGAGGATATAATAAGTACATCATATCCGTATGTATATGCTCATGAGAAGATGAGTGAATGTATCGAAGACTTAAAGGATTACAGCGAAGATTCAATTCCAGTATTAAACAAAGAAAAAGAAATAATAGGTGCCATCACATCTTCTGATATTGTAGAGGCTGTTGATGAAGAGATGAGTGATGATTATGCAAAGCTTGCCGGTTTAACAGAGGAGAATGACCTCACAGAGGGGCTTTTTGCAAGTATGAAGAAAAGACTTCCCTGGCTTATTTTGTTATTGTTCCTTGGCATGGGAGTATCATCAGTGGTAGGCATATTTGAAAATGTGGTATCACAGCTTGCGATTATTGTGTGTTTCCAGTCACTTATTCTTGATATGGCGGGAAATGTAGGAACGCAGTCACTTGCTGTTACAATCAGGGTGCTTATGGATGAAGATATATCAGCTAAACAGAAGTTTGAATTCGTGTTAAAAGAGATGCGGATAGGCTTTGCCAACGGTCTTTTACTTGGCTCACTTGCTTTTATACTTCTTGGAATATATATTATGGTTGTTAAGGGAAAGACATGGCACTATGCATTTGCAATATCAGGATGTGTAGGTGCATCTTTACTTCTTGCAATGCTTATATCAAGTCTTATAGGCGTACTTACACCAATGTTTTTCCATAAGATAAAGATAGACCCTGCGGTAGCATCAGGTCCACTTATTACAACTATCAACGATCTCGTTGCAGTTGTCACATATTATGGTCTGGCTGCAGTTGTGCTTATTGGAATGCTGCATATAACGGGATAATATCCGGATTGTATTCAAAATGATAATTGGAAAATTAAATAATAATGATTAAGTTGTCAAAGCTGTTATAGCTAATTTGAAATAATGTATAACAGATTAATGCCGGATGTTGTATAATTATGTTGTGACAGAAAGTATTATCAGGTAACAGATGGTTGTTTTCTGATAATTATACTTCTAAATAAATTAATAGACTAGAAAATACAATTAAGAAAGGAAGTTTACGATGAGTGACATATTGGATATTATAAAGACAAGAAGAAGTGTAAGAAAGTATAAAAGTGACATGGTTCCAGCAGAAGTTATAGATAAGATTATTGAAGCAGGAACATATGCGGCTACAGGCATGGACAGACAATCGCCCATTATACTTGCAGTTACTAATAAAGAATTAAGAGATAAGCTTTCCAGGATGAATGCCGGATTTATGGGAAAGTCAGAAGATTTTGATCCATTTTATGGTGCGCCGGTTGTACTTGTTGTACTTGCAAACAAGAGTATGCCTACTTATATATATGATGGTTCATTAGTCATGGGTAATCTTATGCTTGAGGCACATGCACTTGGTGTAGACAGCTGCTGGATACATAGAGCAAAGGAAGAGTTTGAGAGTGAAGAAGGAAAGCAGATACTTAAGTCGCTTGGTATAGAAGGTGATTATGAAGGAATCGGACATTGTATACTTGGATATGTGGATGGCGAAGAACCACAGTGCCATCCAAGAAAAGACAACTGGGTATACAGAGTGTAATTTTAATATTATCACAATCAGCAACAAACAAGGTTTAAAAGATAAAAAACTGATATAAAAGGAGATTTAGATATATGGTTAAACATGTTATATTATGGAAGTTAAAGGAAGAACTTACAGCAGAAGAAAAGGAAAAGGTGAAAGCTGGTATAAAGGAAGGACTTGAAGGACTTGCAGGAAAGATTCCTGGACTTGTAGATGTCAAGGTAAATATTAATGGTTTGCCAACATCAACAGTTGATGTCATGCTTGATACAACATTTACAGATGTTGATGCGCTTAAGGCATATAGTACAAACCCGCTTCATGTTGCAGTTGCAGATGGAAAGGTTCGTCCATATACGGCTGTAAGGTCATGCCTTGATTATGAGGTATAAATCTGCAAAAAAATAAGGTTACTGATTGACACAATTCATAACGATATGTTATTATTTATCTATATGAATATATTAAAGACTGGGAAAGAGACTTCTTTTCATGGAACCTGACAGGAAAGTGATGCCACCGACTGAAAGCATACGCGGGGAATTGATAAGAGGAACACTCTGGAGTTGAATATCCGAATTATATTGTTATTGTAGGGATTTAACCATGATAGCATATATTCTGGCAGTAAGACCAGAAAAGCTGTTATAGGAAGTAGTGACATATATATGTAGGTTATTACGTTGTACGCGTTAAGTACTTAAAGAGGAATGAAAAGGAACTTAATTCATGATATAGCATATAATATACATTATACATTGTTATATTTGACACGATTTAAGTTATATTCATTTAATGCGGGTGGTACCGCGGATAATTATGTATTATTCGTCCCGGAATACTAGATATAGTATTCCGGGACTTTCTTTTGTGTAAGTAACAATGAGAAAGTCAGCTTTTTGGAGAGGCATCGCTACGAGTTTAGCAAAGCGCAGCTGATTCAAACATAATCAGCAATTAAAGCTTAAGCTTATGAGCGTCACTTTGTTATAAAAGCAGCAATAATACATTTATCACCCTCATAAGAAGACACACATTAACTATATAAAGCGATTAAGAAAGGAGCTATTAGCAAGATGGCAAACATTTACAGAGATGTCACATTACAGAATGTAAGTGAAAATGACATTGGAAAGCAGATGAAAGTATCAGGATGGGTTGAGAACATCCGTGACCATGGTGGAGTTTCATTCATCGATTTAAGAGATATGTACGGAGTATTACAGGTAGTTATCCGTGAACCAGAACTCTTAAAGGGTATCAAAAAGGAAGAATGTATCAGTATCGAAGGTATTATGGAGCAGAGAGATGAGGAAACTTACAATCCTAAGATTCCATCAGGAACTATTGAGCTTGAAGCTAAGAAGATTACAGTATTAGGACAGGTTTACCAGCAGCTTCCATTTGAAATCCAGACATCCAAGGAAGTAAGAGAGGATGTAAGACTTAAGTACAGATACTTAGACTTAAGAAATCCTAAGGTTAAGGACAATATGGTGTTCCGTTCAAAGGTTATCTCATTCCTTCGTCAGAAGATGACAGATATGGGCTTCCTTGAAATCCAGACACCTATCCTTTGTGCTTCATCACCAGAAGGTGCAAGAGATTATATCGTTCCATCAAGAAAGTATAAGGGCAAGTTCTATGCACTTCCACAGGCACCACAGCAGTACAAGCAGCTTCTTATGGTATCTGGTTTTGATAAGTATTTCCAGATAGCTCCTTGCTTCAGAGATGAAGATGCAAGAGCTGACCGTTCACCGGGAGAATTCTATCAGCTTGACTTCGAGATGAGCTTTGCTACTCAGGAAGAAGTGTTTGCAGTTGGTGAAGAAGTGCTTACAGAAACATTTGCAAAGTTTGCACCAGAGGGTTCAGT
>JBNMGS010000125.1:0-5925 GCA_050872365.1 Lachnospira sp. | reverse complement strand
CCGATTTTTACTTATATTATGTCGTCCATACGTTAAGAATGTGTGTTAAACAGTAATACAACCAGTTTATTGATATACATTATCATTAACAGTATTTATTTTTTTCATTAAGGCTACTATAATATTAACCAAAGGTTAGTTAATGCTAACCCGACTAAAAAACATATAAAGAAAAATCCGAATGAAGAATTAAAATGGAAAGCGAGGAAGTATTATGTTTCTTACTGTAAAGGATTTAAAGAAATCATACGGTAGCGGTTCCACGAAGGTAGAGGTGCTTAAAGGAATCAGTTTTAATGTTGAAAAAGGAGAGATGTGTGTATTACTTGGTCCATCAGGTTCAGGCAAATCTACATTACTTAACATAATAGGTGGAATAGACGATGCAGATTCCGGTTATGTCAGCATCAATAATGAAAAAACAAAAGATATGAAGGAAAGCGAACTTACCAGATATAGAAGAAAACATCTGGGATATGTTTTTCAGATGTACAATCTGATTCCTAATCTTAATGTTAAAGAAAATATAGAGGTGGGAGCTTATTTAAGTGATTCGCCGCTTGATATAGATGAACTTATTAATACACTTGGACTTTCAGAACATAAGTATAAGCTTCCTAACCAGTTATCAGGTGGACAGCAGCAAAGAACAGCTATAGGAAGGGCAATAGTTAAGAATCCGGATATACTGTTGTGCGATGAACCAACAGGCGCCCTTGATTATCATACTTCCAAGGAAATATTAAAGCTTATAGAGGATGTGAATAAAAAGTATGGAAATACAGTAATTATGGTTACACATAATGATGCCATACAGAATATGGCAGATCGTATTATAAAGCTAAGAGATGGAGAAATTATGGAAAATATAGTTAATGCTCATAAAATAGATGCCGGCAATCTTGAATGGTAAGTAGATAATTATGAAGCATTGATATAGTTATAAACATGGTGTGAGTGTCAAAAGTGAATTTTACCGCTCACTGATGTTTCATGATATAAAAATAATGATTTAACTAAAAAATGCGACATAGTGTGGTTTATATAAAAATGCAACATAGCATGGTTTATATAAAAATATGACATAATATGTTGTATATAAAGCAAAAAAACGGAATGTATAAGGAAAGGTAAGGTTATTTGCTATGAAAAATCCGTTGAATAAGCGGCTTTTAAGAGAGCTGAAGGGAGAATTGGCAAAATATATAGTTATATTTGTATTCATGACATCAGTTATAGGCCTTATAAGCGGTTTCCTGATAGCTGATGGAAGCATGTATGATACATATAATAAGAGCTTTGGGAAATACAATGTAGAAGATGGCAACTTTGAGTTGTATTCAAAGGCAGATGAGAATATTTTAGATAAACTTGAACAGGAAGATGTCACTATATATGAGAACTTCTATAAAGAAGAGAAAGTTGTAAGGCATAATAACAAAAAATGCGACGAAGACAGCCAGAGCACGCTCAGGTTCTATGTTAACAGGGAAAATGTAGATAAAGTTGATATCATGGAAGGATATATGCCAGAGGATATTAATGAGATTGCGATAGACAGAATGTATGCTGTTAATAATGATATTAAAGTCGGAGATACAATAACAGCAGGCTCACGTATGCTTAAAGTAACAGGGCTCGTTGCACTTTCAGATTACAGCAGTTTATTTTCGGATAACTCAGATACTATGTTTGATTCACTTAAATTCGGTGTTGGAGTTGTATCACAGAAATGTTTTGATGCTTATGATGATACACATATTCATTATGTTTATTCATGGCTGTATGACAATAAGCCGTCTGATGATAATGAGGCTAAGATCATGGCAGATGATTTTATGAAAACAATTTCATCTAATGCCATACTTGTCAATTACATACCACAATATATCAACCAGGCAATACATTTCGCAGGCGATGACATAGGAAGTGACAGGACTATGATGATAGTTCTTCTGTATGTGCTTATTGTGATCATGGCTTTCGTGTTTGCTGTAACAACTAACAACACTATTGTAAAAGAAGCCAATGTTATAGGAACATTACGTGCATCCGGGTATACGAGGGGAGAGCTTCTAAGACATTATATATTGCTGCCTATAGTAGTAACTATATTTGGGGCGCTTATAGGAAATATACTTGGATATACTGCATTTAAAGGGATATTTGTAGATACATACTATCAGAGCTATTCATTCCCTACATATCATACTTTATGGAATGCAGATGCTTTTATTTTAACAACAGTGATTCCGGTTATTATAATGCTTGTTATTAATCTGCTTATAATAGGATATAGATTAAAGCTTTCACCATTGAAGTTCTTAAGAAGAGACCTTGCAAGAAAGCAGAAGAAAAAAGCTGTCAGACTGCCGGGGTTTAAGTTCTTTAACAGATTCAGGTTAAGAATAATAATACAGAATATGCCTAATTATATAACACTTTTTATAGGAATATTGTTTGCAAATGTACTTCTTCTCTTCGGTCTTATGCTAGGACCTATGTTAACACATTATCAGAATGAAATAATAGATAAGCTTATGGCAAATCACCAGTATGTACTCAAGGTTCCGGTTGATGTTAATGATGATAATGCGGAAAAATATTGTGTGAAGTCACTTGCAACAATAGAGGGCAGATTAAAGAGTGAAGATGTGTTGGTATATGGCGTTAAAGATAATAGCAGTTATGTGAATATTGATACAGAATCACTTAAGGATGATGAAGTGTATATAACAGGAGGATATGCTGACAAGTATCAGATAAAAAAAGGCGACAAAATAACACTTAAAGAAAAATATGATGATGATGAGTATGAATTTATTGTAAAAGGTACTTATGATTATCCATCTTCATTTGCAATGTTAATGTCAGATACACAGTTTAAGCATGTATTCGATAAAACGGAAGATTATTATAGTGGATACTTTTCAGACAGCACATTAGATATTGATGAAAAATATGTTGCCACAGAGATAACAGTAGATGATCTTACAAAAGTATCAAGACAGTTAGACCATTCTATGGGAGCTGTATTCAATCTTGTAAAGATATTTGCTGTTGTGTTGTTTGCAGTTTTAATGTTCCTTCTTACTAAGCTTATAGTAGAAAAAAACACAACATCTATATCAATGGTAAAGATACTGGGCTATTCTAACCGTGAGATAAGCAGGCTGTATGTGACATCAACCACAATTGTAGTAGTCATATCGGTGGCAGCAAGCATCGGATTATCGGTCATCATAATGAATTATCTTTTCCGTGTATTTATGGAAGAAATGTCAGGCTGGATATCATGCTATTATGCCCCATATCTGTTTCCAGAAATGTTTTTATTAAATATACTTGTTTATGCTGCGATATCTTTCTTTATGATAAATAGAATAAAAAAGATACCAATGGATGAGGCTTTAAAAAATGTGGAATAGCGAATCATGTGAATAGCTTAAACTTATATCACAGGCATGATTAATTAAAAACCGCTGAAGCTATAAAGTTTCAGCGGTTTTTGTCAGGAAAATATAACAATCCTTTTAATATTTACAGGTAGAATCAATATAAAATCCAATATTGATAATAAAATAAAAATCTGAATAACTAAAATGTTAAGTAATAAAACCCCTATAATATTACTTATAAATCTCCTGCCAGCGTGATACCATTTCAACGGCCTCTATTTCAGATGATACCTTTGTTACTATCATACCATCAAGATAGATTTCATAGACTGGGAACTTCTTTGAACTGTTTCCATGTTTAACCTCTACTTTGCTGTACTTTACACGCTCCATAATAAAAAAACCTCCACATATTATTAGTATTCAAGGTTGCTTAAATAAACATTAACAACCTCGGATATTATATCATAGGGAATTTTAAATTAAAATATCAGATTCTTCATTGGTACCAAAGTACTAAAAAACGAATAAAAACATTGCATATTTATCATGTTTAAATTATAATTAATTACATAAGTAAATCGTAATTTACAATCGTATTAAGGAGAAAGTATTATTATGCATTCACAACAGGATGTTGGATTTAACGAAGGCTATATTGCAGCACATAGACTTGATAAAAGGCTTGCTGTAATAGACAGATTCTATCTGACCAGCGTAACAAACAGAGCATTTAATGATTATTTCGGTAATGCCACATATGGCTGCATAACAGAATTCGTTAATCCAGGGGAAAAAGATAGTTTTATAGAATTTATTGATGGGTTTGATGGAGTAGAAGCAGAAAAATGTTTTTTATTTAAGAATGGTAATGGAGAATACAGGTTAAATCTTGTTAAGCTTTTAGCGTTTGAGGGGGATTCTGTACTAAGGAATATAGATATCGAGATGCTTGATATAGACAGCATAGTTGAAACTAACTACCATATATGTGATGATATATCAAGAGAACGTGTCGTTATGGGCCTTACAGGAGAATATGTATTTACTTATTCAGAGAAGACAGGGGATATCAAGATTGTACGTTATGAGGGAAGTTCAAGAGAGGTTATAGTTCGTATGCCACTTGATGAATGGCATGAATATATGAAAGATGGAAGAGTATCTAGGGAAGACATTATTGAACTTGATAATCTTATAAGCTGTATCAAATCTTACACATCTGATTTCTGTGTTAAGCTTACTACCAATATGAGAACCTTAGGCAAGGTTATGGAAAAGGTTAAATTTATAGGAACTATATATACCAAATATACAGGTGAGAATATCGTTACAGGAAGAATTGTCCTTGCAGATGGCGTAAACAGCATGGGAAACATAGTGGAAGTTGTGGATGAACTAACTATGGATTCTTTAACGAAAGTATATAATAAGAAAACTATAACAGAATATGCTTCAAAACTGGTTAAGCAGGATACAGTAAACAGGATAAGTATAGCTATCCTTGATATAGATTATTTCAAGCAGGTGAATGACAGATATGGACATCTGTATGGAGATAAAGTATTAACAAGAGTGGCAAAGAAGCTTAAGGAAATTGTTGGCGAAGATGGTGTTGTAGGACGTATCGGCGGAGATGAATTCATGATTGTTCTTAAAGGTATCAATGATGATTATGCATTACGAGGCATATTGCGTGCCATAAGAACACAGGTCAAGTGGGAATTCAAGAATGATTATGAGAATTTCCAGGTAACCACATCCATAGGTGTTGCATTTAGTCCTAATAATGGACATGAATATGAAGAATTATTTAAGAAAGCAGATTTCTGCTTATATGTTGCTAAGGAAAAAGGCAGAGACCGGTATGTATTCTTCAGGGATGAGATACACAGGGAAGCTTATGAGAATTCTCTTAACCAGAAAGATAAGATAATCAACGATGGCAGAGAGATGCGTGAGCTAAGATATCTTACAGAAATCATGGTTCAATATAATAATGATAAGAAAGCAGCAGTTATGGCTATGCTTGAACATATGCTTAAAGTTTACAAAGTAGATAATATAAGCATATACAAGGGTGCAGACTTGAAAAAAGAAGTATCCGTGGGAACAGATATAAAGGATGACAGTGATATGTCATATGTACATTCAGAAGGATTTAAGAAGCTGATGGGTGATAAGACATACATAGCTGCAAGCTTCGTTAATAACAATCAGGATGTTGCACCGGAGTTTGCTGATGAGATGAGAAAAAGACATATATATTCAACAATCCAGTGTCTTATCGGAAGTAAAGATGATATCAAAGGGCTGCTTACAATAAACAAAATGAAAGCTGCATCACAGTGGGCTGAGTATGAGATAGAGTGCAGTGTAATAACCGCTACCCTAGTAAATGTGTTAATGCAATGAAAGCACAAGCTTTACAGGACTTGCACGGCAAAAAAGGCTGGAAAAGTAACTGTTCCTGCATAAAGTTCCTTTTTGGAGTGAATAATGATAGGACGAATTCTTATATATATGT
>JBNMGS010000124.1:0-5925 GCA_050872365.1 Lachnospira sp. | reverse complement strand
CATTAGTACTTTCTGTACTTTTCATACCACATCAGTATCATACTGATAAGAAGAATAACACACGATACCCATATTGTATGTATTCCCCAGGTTGCAGACAGATTACCACCAATTCCAGCACCTAGTGCGAAGAAAAATATTATTCCATAATAATGTAGTGCTTTTATGAGCGGCTCCTTCTTTTTTTCTCTTATAAATACTGATAATGCATCTGTACCACTTCTTAAATTACCTATGCACATTGTGCTTGCATACGCGAAACCATTTACCTTTCTGAATGCCTGAACCTGCATGGCACATGAAAATGAAACTAACACTGTAGCTGCCATATTAAATGAATGAGGAATAAATCCTACAATTGCTAAAATAATTATTTCTATAAGAATAATAAGCTGTCTCCAGTGAATCTTTTTAGCCATCTTATATCTTGCATTAATCTGTTCAGTGACCAAAACCCCCAGACCAAAAGCAAGGAATGGAAGCAGATACTTAATACCTCCTATAAAATGTCCTGTCATAAATTCCTGGCTCATAAGCACAACGTTACCAGTCTGGGCATTTGAGAATACCTTATCTCTTGTAAAGTAAGTATATGCATCCTGAAAACCTCCCGATATTGCAAGTACTGCGCTGTTTATAAACGATTCCGACATCTGTATCTGTTTATTAGTTTTCACAATAATCCACCTGTTTCCTATGTATTTCCAACTGATTATAATAAATAAGACTTTATATGTAAAATTTCAAAATTATATATCCGTAATCTGATAATCATATATCAAGCTTAACCCTGTCTTTGTAACAGAATATATCACCTGCATTCTATAACATCATTTTTATCTCATCCACGGTATATTACCACAACATCTCCATCCATGATAAATGTATCACCAACTGGTATTATATTCTCCTCTCCACGTTTTACAAGTGCTATAATAAGATTTTCTGGCAGATTAAGTTCACGTATTGTTTTATTACACCATTCATTATCCTTAGTGATAACTCTTTCTTCCAGTGAATCATTATCCGAACTTTCATATGCAGGAACGCTGAGTATAAGATTATCGCCTCCCAGTATTCTTGTATTTCCCCTTGTTATTATAGATTCCCTGCCTCTTTTTATCATAAGTGCAATAGCACCTGTCGGCATATTTACCTCACTTATAAGTTTATTCTCCCAGTTATGTCCTTTTGGTATAAACATTCTCATAAGAGTAATAGCTGATTCTTCCTGATAGTCATTAAAAGTTTTTCTTACATCATCTGCTTCATCTATCATACCCAGTTTTCTTGAAACGGCTGGAAGAAGTGTACCCTGAATTGCAACTGACATAAGTGATATCATAAAAACTATATTGAATAAATCCTTAGACATGGAATTTCCGCTTGCCATAACTGATATTGAAAAAACTATTGAAGATGCTCCCCTTAGCCCTGCCCATGACACTAACAGGCACTGTCTTATGGAGCACTTAAATGGCCTAAGTATTGCAAAAACAGCTGCTGGTCGTGCAACCAGTGTAAGAAACAATGCAATAACAACTGATGTTAATATAATAGATGGGAACATATGCGGATATGACAATAATCCAAGCATAAAGAATATAACTATCTGTGCAAGCGTTGTGACACCATCAAAGAAGGGAACTATATTTCCTTTATTTCTTATCTTGCTGTTACCTAATAATATTCCAAGTAAATATATGCATAAAAAACAGTTTCCACCAACATACTGGGATAATCCAAGGCCAAGAAGCACAACTGCAAGTATGAATATAGTATCAAGACCATTGGCTATTATATCTGTCCTTGTAAGTACATATATTGCTATACAAGCAAGAATGATTCCTATAAATGTACCATAAAACAGCTGTGCAAATATGGCATATGGAACCGAAGTAAGATTATCACCATTAAGTATGGATATTCCAATCACAGTAAGCATATATGCAACTGGGTCATTACTACCACTTTCTATCTCAAGAAGCGAAGCCATACCATCTTTAAGGTTAAGTTTCTTTCTTCTTAATATGGCAAAGACGCTGGCCGCATCTGTTGCCGATATAACAGCACCAACAAGAAAACTCTCAGCAAAAGGAAATCTCAATATATAAAAACAGAAAACTGTTGTAAATGCTGCGGTTAATACCACACCACCCGTAGATAATAACACAGCCTTGGCCGCTACCGGCTTTGCAGTCTTCCATTTAGTATTAAAACCACCATAAAACATGATAAAACCAAGTGCAATATTACATATATACTCTGTAACCTTAAAATTATCAAATTCGATTCCAGCTATAACATCACAACCAAAACGCATGCCAATACCTATCAAAAGAATAAGTGCTGGCATGCCGAATTTACCCGAGAATTTATCTGCTGCAATACATAGAATAAGTACAATAGCTACTAATATAATTTCTAAAGTCATACAATCTCCCTTTCCTCAATAAACTTTCCTCAATAAGGCAACTACTAAACTGTCATATTCCTTACGTTATTAGACAATTATGTAATAAAGGTAGATTATAACATACAATTTAATATTTATCCATATATAGCTATAAAACAACACTTAAAAACAGTATCCAATAAACATTATATTTAAAGCATTAAAATATTCTTAAATTATACTTATATAATACATTTTTAAGCACTTATTGTACTTATAATTATAAACTTGTCAGTAAAAAATGTAAAAATAAGTTAACTAAAACATCTTACTTACACTATCAATGTACATTCACTTCTTAATAATATCTATATATGTCTTTATAAGATTAACAGCTCCATCAACCCCTGCTTTTGTTTCGTCTATACACAGATCGTAATATGCTGCATTTCCCCATTCCTGATTTGAACAGTATTTGTGAAACTCTCTTCTTCTGCTATCAGTTTCATCAACAACAACCTTAGCCTTTTTTTCACTCAAATTATGCTTCTTTGCTATATGACGAATTCTTTCAGCCTTGTCTCCGCTTAAAAATATGCTGACTTTATCCTGTCTGTTGGAAAATGCATAGTTTGCACATCTTCCAATAATCACGCAGTTTTCCTCCCCAATCAAAGGATATAAAGCCTTTTTTGATTCAGAAAGAAGAATGTCCCCTTCATCATCACTTATCGTATGCATCAGCGCATTTACAGGAACCTCCGAAAAGAAATAAGGAAATTTCTCATATACTCCTTTTTCTTTTGCCAGCTTTACTATATACTCCTTATTATAAAAAGAAAGTCCATACATTTCTGCTAATTTCTGTCCTATTTCATCACCATAACAGCCACACTGTCTTGCTATTGTAATAATCACAATCCTCTTCCTCTCTTTCTATGCATTACCTGACATGATATTTTCCTGTCTGAATTAATCTTATTAAAATAATTTTATTAAAGTACTTGAATTCTACAGGAAGTTGGCAAATACACTCGCTCCAATAACTGTAAGAATACCTGCAACAGCTATTGAAAGACTGCTCATCGCACCTTCAATTTCACCCATTTCAATAGCTTTGGCCGTTCCAACAGCATGAGCAGATGTACCTATTGCAACACCTTTGGCTATAGGCTCTGTTATCTTAAATATCTTACATATAAATTCTGCCAGAATATTACCTATAACTCCTGTAACTACTATAACTGCTACTGTAATAGTCACATAACCGCCAAGCTCCTCAGAAACACCCATACCAATAGCCGTTGTAATAGACTTTGGAAGCATCGTTACATACTGTTCATGTGTAAGTCCCATAATCATTGATAACACAAGAACCGTAGCAAGACTTGTTATTACTCCTGATGCTATTCCAAGAATAATAGCCGCAAAATTGCTCTTTAAAAGCTGAATCTGCTCATATAAAGGAATTGCAAGACATACTGTTGCCGGTGTTAAAAGCCAGCTTAAATATTTAGCTCCTTCATTGTAACTTTCATAATCCACCTTTCCAGCTATAAGGACTACCATGGTAACTATAATCGATATAAGCAACGGATTAAACAATCCTATTTTAAACTTCTTTTTAAGAAACATTCCTGCCACATATGCAATAAGACTTATGGACACTCCTGCAAATGCTGAATCAAGAAAAAAACTGTTCATCTTAACATTATCTCCTTACCTGTTTAATATTGTTCTTTCTTTTTGCTGCGTTTAACTATAAACTGTGTTACATGACCACTTACCAGCATTACAGTAAATATAGTAACAACCGTAATAATACACACAGGAATAATTATTGGTTTAAGATTAAACCATGATGACATAAGTCCGACACCTGCCGGTATAAACATAACAGGCATTATCTCTATAAGAAAATTACCAGCCTCCTTTACCGATTCCAGTTTTATCACTCCTGATAAAAGTCCGATGAATAATATCACCATTCCATAAATACTAGCTGGAACTGGCAAAGGAAGCAGCTTATTTAGAATTTCTCCGATTAACGATATAACCAGAATAACTAAGAATTGTTTTAAATATTTCATAATGTATCTCCATTTCTGCTGCCTTATGCAAAACTGTCGTTCATTATATAACCAGTTATCAATGCATATCAAGCTGTTTTTATAAAAATACATTAAAAATACAATCTAAAGACATGATTATATATTATATATGACTTTTTTACTTGAGACACTCACATCTTTTAATTAGTATTAATAAGTCAGCGTATTATTGTTCATTTAACCTCCAATAAATTCTGCATATTCAGGAGACATACTTCTTAATCTTTCAACAACTTTCTTTAACTCATCAATCACATAATCAGCATCTTCTCTTGTTATATCCTCACCTATTGTCATTCTGACAGAACTTCTTGCTATATTCCTGTCAACTCCTATCGCAAGAGGTACATGTGATGGATCAATAGACCCTGAAGCACAAGCCGAACCTGCTGATACACATATTCCTTTTTGATCTAACATTATAAGAAGCGGCTCTGCTGCCACACCTATAAAACTAAAATGCATATTTCCTGGCAGTCTGTTATGACGATCACCATTAAGAATTGCATGTGGAATCTCATCTGATATCCTGTTTATGATATAATCCCTCATATCAGATATATATTTCACGTCTCTCTCCATATCAATATACGAAAGTCTGGCTGCCTCTGCCATACCTATTATCCCGGGTACATTAAGTGTTCCGGCCCTTCGGCTCCTCTCCTGTGAGCCTCCATGAATAAATGAACCTATCTTTACTTTGTTGCTCAAATACAGAAATCCTATTCCCTTAGGTCCGTGGAACTTATGTCCGCTTGCGCTAAGCATATCTATATTCATTTCCTTAACATCAATAGGGATATGTGCAAATGCCTGCACAGCATCTGTATGAAATACCACTCCCTTTGAATGAGCAATAGCACCAAGCTCCTTTATCGGCTCGATCGTTCCTATTTCATTATTTGCAAACATAACACTTGCAATAATTGTTGTGTCTTTTATTGCTGCATTGAAATCTTTGGGATTAACCAATCCTTTATCATCAACATCAAGATATGTTACCTCATAACCATGATGTTCAAGCCACTCACACGTATGAAGTATTGCATGATGTTCAATCCTGGTAGTTATTATATGATTTCCTTTATCTTTAAAATGCTCTGCTGCCGCCTTAAGAGCCCAGTTATCAGATTCGCTTCCACCAGCTGTAAAATATATCTCATTGGATTTATCTGCACCAATTATACCAGCAATAGTTGCTCTTGCATCCTCTACAGCATTTTTTGTCTTCTGTGCAAAATTATATATACTTGAAGGATTAGCATAACTTTCAGTAAAATAAGGAAGCATAGCATCAACAACCTCTGGTCTTACCTGTGTTGTAGCCGCATTATCCATATATATTAATCGATTCATATTCATCCCACTTTCTTTCCCTGATTAAAATATCTATAATTTGAAGCTTTTAAACTATACATT
>JBNMGS010000123.1:0-5926 GCA_050872365.1 Lachnospira sp. | reverse complement strand
TAAGTATACATAAACTGTTGAGTTAAAGTATAGTGAATATAAATAAACACATATGACAAATATGCCGATAATTATTATGGTATATCATAATATATTATGGTTAAGATAAATAAAGTGCAGCTGTGATATCAGCGATAAGAATTACAGGAGACTAGGTTTTTAGATATATTAAGTAAGTGATAATTGAGGTGCGAAGTATGGAACAGTACGTTGTCAAAGGTGGAGTGCCACTTTGTGGAGAAGTGTCCATAGGTGGAGCAAAGAATGCAGCGCTTGGCATTCTGGCAGCAGCGATTATGACAGATGAGACCGTAACGATAGAGAATGTGCCTAACGTTAGAGATACAAGAGTATTACTTCAGGCAATTGAAGGAATAGGTGCAAAGGTTAAATACGTATATAACAATACAGTACAAATAAATGGCGGGTCAATATGTGACCTTAATGTTGAGTACGAATATATAAGAAAGATAAGAGCTTCATATTATCTTCTTGGAGCATTGCTCGGTAAGTATAATGAGTCGAATGTGGCACTTCCAGGTGGATGTAATATAGGAAGCAGACCTATAGATCAGCATCTTAAGGGATTTAAGGCACTTGGTGCTAAAGTGAATATAGATCATGGAGTAGTGAGTGCCAAGGCAGAAAAGCTTGTGGGTAGTCATATATATTTTGATGTTGTAACGGTAGGTGCAACTATTAATCTTATGATGGCAGCATGTATGGCAGAGGGTGAAACTATCCTTGAAAATGCGGCTAAGGAGCCACATATAGTTGATGTAGCCAACTTCCTTAACGCCATGGGTGCGAATATAAAGGGTGCCGGTACAGATGTTATAAGAATAAAAGGTGTTGAGAGATTACATGGATGTTCATATTCTATAATTCCGGACCAGATAGAAGCAGGTACATTTATGATGGCAGCAGCAGCAACTCATGGAGATGTTGTTATAAAGGATGTTATACCTAAGCATCTTGAGTCAATCACAGCCAAGCTTCATGAGATGGGATGTCAGCTTATAGAAGGCGATGACTGGATAAGGGTTATTGCAGAAGGTGAAATTGGAAGTACGAACGTTAAAACACTTCCATATCCAGGATTTCCAACTGATATGCAACCACAGATAGCAGTTGCCCTTGCACTTGCCAACGGTTCAAGTATGGTTACTGAAAGCATATTTGAGAATAGATTTAAGTATGTTGATGAACTTAACAGAATGGGTGCTAAGATAAAGGTTGAAGGCAATACTGCGTATATTGAGGGCGTTAAGCATTTTACATCAGCACAGCTTTCAGCACCTGATTTAAGAGCAGGAGCGGCACTTGTTATTGCAGCGCTTGCGGCAGATGGTATATCACAGATAGATGATATTGAGTATATCCAGAGAGGATATGAGGATTTTGAAGGAAAGCTTTCAGCACTTGGTGCTATTATTGCAAGAGTTGATTCAGAAAGAGAACTTCAGAAGTTTAAGTTAAAGATAGGATGATAATAGACTGCGGATAATGACATTGTGCAGATATTTACGGCAATTAAGATATATTTGTCGCTGAATATTGGATGTACAATAGATTTCCGCAGTTTTTTTATATATTTTAATCATTTTTTTACAAATATTCTGTTAAAATATGTTAAACTATTATCATTACGTACAGGTTATATAGATACTTCAATGTAGTGCAGATGTGAACAGACATTGATTGTATATACTATTATACTATATAATGTGTGTATGGATGCTTTAATAGAATGTTATGAGTTATGAAAATAGAATAAATCAATTTACATAGATTTATGCTTTATTTAATAATAATGTGGCACGAATGGAGAAAGTATGAAATTAAAAGATAAGTTAAAGATTTCATTCTGCGTTATGGTTATTCTTCCGGCATTGCTGCTTAGTGTGTTTGTTGTCGGTATATTCAAGATACAGTCGTATAGCATATGCAAGACATATAACGTAGAAGATGATACGGTATTATTATATTTTTATTCGCCTATGACATTGTTTGGAAGTATTACGGATGATGTGTACGACCAGATAAAGGAACAGGCAGAACAAGACCCTACTACATTTAACAGCAGGCCATATCTTGAATCTCTTGGCAGTACACTTGATGACAGATTATCAAAGCTGGTTGTAAGAAAGAACAACAATGTAATATATAATTCCACACAGTATTCCAATACAGAGCTTTCCAAGCTTCTGCCTGAGTATGAGGCAGATGGGGACAATGTAACGGATGTTGCTACATACAAGGGTGGTTCATATCATAGCCTTATAAAACAGGTTGATTTCTCAGATAGTCTTGGGAATATATACAGTGTATCTATTATTACATCTGTAAAGCAGAGCGTTCCTCAAATAAAACAGATGATGTGGCAGCTTGTATTTATTATTATAATTATACTTTTTGCAACAAGTCTTGTGTTAAACCTGTGGATATACAGTTCTATTATCAAGCCTGTTAATAAGCTTAAGCTTGCAACAGACAACATAAAAGAAGGCAACTTTGATTTTGAGATGCCCAAGGTTCCTAACAATGAGATAGGAGATGTATGTAAGGATTTTGAAGAAATGAGGCTTATCCTTAAGAAATCATCAGAGGATAAGATACAGTCAGATAAGGAAGAAAAGGAACTTATAAGAAATATTTCACATGATTTAAAGACACCTCTTACAGCTATTAAAGGTTATGTTGAAGGCTTAAGGGACGGAATAGCGGATACACCTGAGAAGCAGGCTAAGTATATTAAGACCATAGCTAACAAGGTCAATGATATGGATAAGCTTATTGATGAGCTTACGATATATTCGAGACTGGATGCTAACAGAATATTATATACATTTATAAAGATTGATGTGTCCGATTATTTCAATGATTGCTGCGATGAGATAGGTACAGAACTTGATGCATCTGGTATAGAACTTAATTACAGAAATCACATAACAAAGCCGGTCATGATAGTTGCAGACCCTGAACAGCTAAAGAGAGTCATTAATAATATAATAAGTAATTCAGTTAAGTATATGGTTGAAGGCCGTAAAGGAAAGATAGATATAGACTTGTATGATGAGGGTGATTATGTTCATGTTATTATGGCTGACAATGGTAAGGGAATTGCAGGGAAGGATATCTCAAGGATATTTGAAAGATTCTACAGGACAGATGAGTCACGTAACTCCAAACAGGGTGGAAGCGGCATAGGCCTTGCTATTGTTAAGAAGATTGTGGAAGACCATAAAGGTAAGATATGGGCTGAGAGTGTTGAGGGTGAAGGAACCACAATGCATCTGAATCTTCTTAAGTATAAGGAAAACAGCCAGCAGAATTCCAATCCACAGTAGAAATATCAGACTGATAATTGAGTAAATCAAAGGAAATCAAAGTGAATCAATTAGAAAACTGATAATTTTAATAATGAATTAGCTGGAAAGCTGATGATTTTAATAATGGGTTAGTTAGAAAATTGATGAAATAAATAATGAGTTAGTCAGAAAGCTGATGAAATAAATAATGAGTTAGTCAGAAAGCTGATGAATTTAAATACTGAATATGTCAAAACTGATAACTTTAAATATAGAATAGCTGAAAATTTAATTTAAACTAATAAATCAAATAAGGAAAGGAACAAGTATATGAGTAAAGTATTAATAGTTGAAGATGAAGAAACAATTGCAGATATCGAAAAGGATTATCTTGAGTTGAGCGGTTTTACAGTAACAACATGCAAGGATGGAACAACAGGTCTTGCAGAGGCACTTGACGGGGATTATGACATATATATTCTTGATGTTATGCTTCCTGGCATAGATGGTTTTGAGATATGTAAGAAGATAAGAGAAGTTAAGAATACGCCTATCATTATGGTTTCTGCCAAGAAAGAAGATATTGATAAGATAAGAGGACTTGGCGTTGGCGCTGATGATTACATGACTAAACCATTCAGTCCAAGTGAGCTTGTTGCAAGAGTAAAGGCACATTTGTCAAGATATGAAAGACTTGTAAACAGTGCACAGCCGGAGAATGATGTTATAGAGATACGTGGTATCAAGATTGATAAGACGGCAAGAAGAGTGTTTGTCAATGGTGAGGAGAAGATATTTACAACAAAGGAATTCGATCTTCTTACATTCTTAGCTGAGCATCCTAACCATGTATACACTAAGGAAGAACTTTTCAAGGAAATCTGGGATATGGATTCTATCGGTGATATCGCAACAGTTACAGTTCATATCAAGAAGATAAGGGAAAAGATTGAACTTGATACAAGCAAACCTCAGTATATTGAAACTATATGGGGTGTGGGATACCGCTTTAAGCTCTGATTGTTTATAAAAGAGATGCAGTTGTGTCTGCGCGCGCGTGGCACAAGTCTGTTATGTGCAAAACGTGCGCGGAAATGAGGTTTATTATGATTATTGAGAAAGAATATTTTGATGCACAGGAAGTTAAGAAAGCTAACGCACTGAATGATAAGTCATTGGCACCGCTAAGAAGAATACGTCTTGCAACGACAGACAGTAACAAGTATTATGCTAAAGCAATATTTGTTGCTGACAAAGAAAATATACTTACCGGAGAGCTTTTTTTCCGTCCTGATTTACAGGAGTCTGGCGAGGGAATAGCACATTGCGAGGTCGTTATTAAGGAAACTGCTGATGTGGAAGAATATTTCAAGAACCTTATCAAGTTTGAAGGTTACAGAATAATTCCAGAAGAATACAATGAAGAAGATATGCTTATGAAATATGATGAGTTAAGCATTCAGGCTAACAAGCTGTTATTCCTTGAAAGCAGGGACTAGAATGAAAGCGTATTGATAATGTCGATAATGTCGGTGTCAAAGCTCACCGACTTTGATGATTGAGGAGAAACATTTGGTAGTAAGAGTGTTTCTCCTTTTTGTTAGTAGTGGATATCGGAGGAATAAAGATGAATAATAAACAGGAAGATATATTAAAGACACCAAATGATGCGATAAAGTTATTTGAACAAGGGGCGCCAGGTTCCCAAGGACTTAAGATTACAAGAAAATATTATACTGAGACCATGCCTGATGGAAAGGTGAAGCATATAGTACAGCACATTATTGACCCGGATATTATTCCTTATATACCTGAAATTACAGATAATACAAAGGAAAAGAAAATACCGGCTGTACTGATTGTTCCTGGTGGCGCTTTCAGACGGCTTGTTTATAACTTTGAAGGTGAAGATGTTGCAAAGTGGCTTAATAGTATGGGAATAGCTGCATTTGTTCTTGAATGCAGGCTTCCTTTGGACGGACATGATAATGCAGAGGATGTTCCACTTATAGATGCCATGCGTGCAATGAGAGTTATAAGAGGGAGGGCGCGTGAATTTGGTATAGATGAATCAAAGATAGGTGTTATGGGCTTTTCAGCTGGAGGATTCATAGCAGCACTGCTATCGACAGCATATGAAAGTGATGTATATGCAGATTATAAGTATAAAGATGAATATGATGAGTTATCTGCAAGACCTGATTTTGCGGTGTGTTTATATCCTGTTATAAGTATTGATGATTGTATAGAGGCAGGTAGAAGGTATATGTCTGAGGAGCAGATATTGGAGAAAATAAGTGATTGCAAGGCGAATATATTACGTAAGTACAACCCGGATAAGCTTGTAAGACCGGATATGCCACCAGTGTTTATATGTGAAACGGATGATGACAGGACAACATTATCCGAAAACAGTGTTGGTTTTTATATGGCTGCAAGAAAAGCTGGTGTGAGTGCAGAACTTCATATATTCAGAACAGGTGGACATGGTTATGGATGTGGTGATGATGCCGCACAGACTGGTGAGTGGAAGGAGCTTTTTGCAAAGTGGCTAAAGAGCCTTGGAATTATGAATTAAAAGAAAATGCTTAGAAAGGAATGTGCTGATATAGAAT
>JBNMGS010000122.1:0-5983 GCA_050872365.1 Lachnospira sp. | reverse complement strand
TGTGCATACAGATTTATATAGTAAGTCCATTTATAATAACTATTGCCCAGTATACAACGGGTGCTGTAAATATTACGCTGTCAAACCTGTCTAATATTCCTCCATGACCAGGAATAAGCTTTCCATAGTCCTTTACATCATAATTTCTCTTAATTGCAGAAGCAGCCAGGTCACCCACTATAGCTAATATTGCCCCAAAACAGCTGGCAACTGCAAATGTTAATACAGGATCAACCATCACATCTGACATTCTCTGGCTTACGATACTACCATATATAACACCAAGCAGAGTAGCACCTGCTATTCCTCCAATCGCACCTTCAACTGATTTCTTAGGTGATAATAATGGTGCCATCTTGTGTTTACCTATAAGCACACCTGTAAAATACGCAAATGTATCGTTACCCCATGAAGAAACAAATATAAGCCATACAAGATACACTCCATTATCAAGATTTCTCGTTTCATAAATATGAGCAAGCATCATGGTTACATATATAATTCCAAAAAAAGCCCACATAACATTCTCTGCCTTATACTTTGGAAAAGTAAATACATATACTGACATCAATGCAAGAAATGATATAACAATCACAAATATACTATATCTGTTATCCTGACATACTAATGTTATATAATATCCTATTGTTGCAGCATATGCACATATTCCAAGCGGACTTTTCTCAAGTCCTGCCACCCTTAAAAGCTCAAAGTTTCCAACAAGGGATATAACAAGACACAACACGTATAAAAACCATCCTCCGAAGTAAAGTGCCGGAGCTGCTATAGCAACAAGGCATATTCCACTTATTACTCTTTTTAACAAATCTTACTCCTCCTTAACTCCGCCATATCTTCGCTCTCTCTTATTATATTTTTCACATGCTTTAATAAGTTCTTCTTTATTAAAATCAGGCCAGTATACATCTGTAAAGTAAAACTCTGTATAAGCAAGCTGCCATGGAAGATAATTAGACAGCCTCTGTTCACCACTTGTTCTTATAAGAAGGTCAGGGTCCGGAATATCTGCTGTATCAAGATTATTGCTTATCATATCTTCATCTATATCATTAGAATCAATCTCACCAGACTTCACTTTATCCGCTATCTTTTTAACTGCTCTTACTATCTCGTCTCTGCCGCCATAATTGATTGCTATAGTAAAATTAAGTCCTGTATTATTCTTAGTTTTTTCCTCAAGATTATTAATGCTTTCTATTATATCTTCACTAAGTTCTTCTTTTCTTCCTATAACACGACATTTAACGTTGTTTTTCATTGACTTTTTGACACAATCTTTCAGGTACTTTCTTAATATATTCATAAGTGTACCAACCTCTTCTGCCGATCTTTTCCAGTTCTCGGTAGAAAAAGCATATACTGTAAAATATTTTATTCCAAGATCATCTGCAACGTAAAGCATGTCTTCAACAACCTTGCTTCCCTGCATATGTCCGTATGTACGTGGCATATGTCTTTTCTTGGCCCATCGTCCATTACCATCAAGAATGACCGCAACATGTCCCGGTATATTCAATCCTAATTCTTCATTAAAATAATCCATATCCTACTCCATTTCCCGTAAAAATAAAGGCTGTTGCATTAACCAACAGCCTCTTCATTATATATCTTATACTGTAAGTATTTCTGCAGACTTTTCTTCGATTGCCTTATCAATCTGAGCTACATATTTATCTGTGAGCTTCTGAACTTCATCCTCTAAATTCTTAGCTTCATCATCTGAAATATCTCCTGCCTTATTCTCCTTCTTGACAGCATCATTAGCATCACGTCTTACGTTTCTTATGGCAACCTTGGCATTATCACCTTTCTTCTTAACTTCCTTGGCAAGCTCCTTACGTCTGTCCTCTGTTAATTCAGGGAATATAAGTCTTACAACCTTACCATCATTATTAGGTGTAAGGCCAAGATCTGAAACAAGAATTGCCTTTTCAATATCCTTTATAAGGCTTGACTCCCAAGGCTGAATCTGAATCATACGTGCTTCTGGCACAGATATGTTGGCAACCTGCTGAAGTGATGTTGGTGTGCCATAATAATCAACCTTAATCTTGTCTAATATATGTGGATTAGCTCTTCCTGCTCTGATAGTTGTATAATCTTCCTTTAAAGACTCAACTGATTTTTTCATTTTTTCTTCATATTCTCTGATATCGCTCATTATAAATACTCTCTTTCCTAGTTTTAATCATATAACTACAGCTTATATAAACTTCTTAGTTAATGTTAATAAAATATCATAATATAAATGTCAAAAATACAAATATATGTAAATATATGTTATCACAATATTACAATAATCTTATGCAATAATCAACAATATTTATTCTACAGTAACCTCTGTTCCATTAAATTTACCTGAAAGTGCATTCACTATACTATCCTTTTCATTAAGACCAAATACCATAAGCGGCATCTTATTCTCCATACACATAACAGATGCTGTCATATCAATAACTCCGAGGTGTTTATCAACAACGTCTGTGATTGATATCTTATCATACTTCTTGGCATCCGGATTAATCTTAGGATCGCTGTCATACACACCATCTATAGCCTTTGCTAAAAGAATCGCATCTGCATCAAGCTCTATAGCTCTGAGAACTATACCTGTATCTGTAGAAAAATATGGATGTCCGGTTCCACCTGCAAAGAATACAACCATTCCTTTTTCAAAATATTTGTTAGCTCTGTCCTTTGAAAAGAGCTTAGTCATGCTTCCACATTCAAATGGTGTAAGTATATTAGTCTTTAATCCCTGTGATCTGAATATTTCAGATACATAAATGCAATTCATAATAGTTGCAAGCATTCCAATCTGGTCTGCCTTAGTTCTGTCAATATTATCGTTAGAACGACCTCTCCAATAATTACCGCCACCGATAACTACTCCGACATTAATGCCTTTATCTATAATCTTTTTGACCTGTCCTGCTATATCTATTATAAGTTCGTCATCATAACCTGACTTTTTATCTCCTGATAATGCTTCCCCACTAAGCTTAAGAATCACTCTTTTAATGTCTTTCATCTGTTATACTCCTTTGAATTAATCTTATATATTTTAATACATTAAATATATAAGAATATTTATTTTATCAACTTTTTAAACATGCATAAAGTGTAATTTATAAAAATCAAATAATATTCTGACACATCACACTATTTTTCTGACGTTCTTATATCATTCTTTTCGGGTACCGTGTTAAATATTGATTCCACATCAATATCTGAATACGCCTGAGAACATCTGCCATCAATTGTTGCCCCATTATTAATCTGTACTGTTTTAGACTTAATATCGCCTACTATTACAGCTGATGAATCAACTATAACCGGGCCATTAACATCTACATTTCCTTTAACAGCACCTGCAATAACCGCAGATGTTGCTGTTATATTGCCTACAGCAACAGTTCCCTGACCTATCTTCACTGAGCCCTTGGCCTCTATATCTCCAGTTATCTGTGCATTATTGGCAAACACCTCATTAGCAATTATTGTTCCTGTTATCGTACCACTTACTGTCATCTTTCCCTTACATGATACATCTCCTTCAACAGTACCAAATATATCGATTGAGCCTATTGAATCCAGATTACCTGTTACAACAAGTCCCGCTGTTATAACTGCCGTTTCATCTGATATCTGTTCAAGTTCTGTCTTAGGTTCTTCAATAACATTACTGATTTCATCTATATCTGCTTTATCATCACCATTAAGCTGTGCTTCAAGCTTATCAGTTATTGAAGCATCTTGCTGGATACTTTCTTTTTTTAACTGTTCAGACACTTTAGCAAGGTCAGCATCGTCTAGTGTATTAACCATCATACTTTCTTTTTCTTCCTTACCAAGTCTTCCAAATATATCCTTCGAATCATCTGATGAATTAGACTTTGTTCCAAATAAGCCCATCATTATCCTCCTTTGAATCACATGTTCATATACTTTTTAACTCATTATAGTATATCATAACACAATTAATAGGGCAATAAACTTTCTGTGAACTTATTCTTATCGTTTATTTGTGCTCATAAATAAAGAGACGGAACTCATTCCGTCTCTTTTACTATAAATTATAATCAATCTTTTCTTAAGATAAACTGTGCTGTCATCTCATTCATAGCTTCTGCCTGTGCTGATAATTCTTCACTTGTTGCAGAGCATTCTTCAGATGCTGCTGAGTTAGACTGAACAACTTCTGATATCTGGTCGATACCATGCTCAGCTTCTCTTAATGCAGCTATCTGCTGATTAGAATTCTCACTTAACATCTTAGATGTATCTGAGATATCATTAATACCCTGAACAACAGTATCCATAGAATCAGCTGCTTTCTGAGCAACCTGGTTACCTTCTTCTATCTCATTTAATGCGCCTTCGATAAGGCTTCTTGTATCTACTGCTGACTTGGCACTCTCATCTGCAAGCATACGGATCTGTTCCGCTACAACTGCGAATCCTTTACCTGCTTCTCCTGCTCTTGCTGCCTCTATAGCTGCATTAAGTGATAAGAGGTTCGTCTGACTAGCTATGCTTTCTATATCAGATATAATATTCTCTATCTTCTTAGATGTATCACTTATACGCTGCATAGCCTGCATAAGTTCATGCATATCTGACTTGCTTGAATCTGCTGACTGCGCATACAGCTCTGCTTTCTTGCTTGTTTCATTAAGATTCTCAACAGTATCTGCAACCTGTTCTGTTATAGTTGCCATAGTTGCCTGAAGTTCTTCAACAGCTCCTGCCTGTTCTGTTGCACCCTCAGCAAGTTCCTGTGCTGACTGTGCAAGATTCTCTGAACCTGCTGTTACCTGCTCTGCTGATTCCTCAACACGCTTTAATGTAGCATCCATCTTTCTGTTCATGTTACGGACTGCATTCTTTAACTCAACAAACTTACCTACGTATTTATCTTCTATTTCTGTAGTTATTGCGAAATTACCATCTGCCATCAAAGACATAAGTCTGCTAAGATCACTTATTATAAGATTAAGATTAGCAGCCATATCCTTGGCCACCTTATTCATTGCAGCAATTTCATCATCGTTATCATGCTCTGGGAATGCTGAATCAAGATCTCCTTCTGCAAACGTCTTTAAACGTTCTGCAAGAGCTTGTATTGGTTCTTCTATCTGCTTAGATATTCTAGCACCTATTCTCTTTGATATAATATAACCTGAAACTATTATTACAACAACCAGGATTACAAGCATAATTTTTACAACAAACAGTGTTCTTTCAAGCTCATTACCTTTCTGAACATTAACATTCATGAGGTCTTTCATTGCATCGTAGATTTCATCATACATAGGTCCAAGTACATCAAATTCCTGCTTCTGTGCATTCTCCGAAGCACCAGGATCTGATGTTGATGCAAGACTTAATATGCTGTCACTCTTTGTCCAGTAGCCGTCAAGCTTATTAACGACATTAGCATATGACTGCTTTCCTGCCTTAGTTACCATGCTTTTTTCAACATCACTAAGATATCCTTCGAAAAGTTTCTTCTTCTCTTCATATTCTTTCTTTTCGCTGTTAATCTCATTCTCATTCTTGTAGCTGATTACCGCTCTTAATGAGCTTCTTGCCTCCGAGAATGTGACCATAGCCTTACCTATATCACCCTGTGAAAATCCATAATTAGTCATGGCACTCTCATACTGGCTACTCATAACGAATATCGCAATACCACATATAATAAGTCCAATACAACTTACAAGGGCTATAAGCGAAAATCCCTTACTAAGTCTTTTTCTAATCGGGTTCTTTACTTCCATAGTTTCTCTCCTTTTGTTATAATTCGTAATTAGTAATTCGTAATATGGTCACTCTTTCATAACACTATTTTCAAGACAATCACAACCTGTTCTATCTATTTTTACAACGCAAAAAACACCTGCCCTATAAAGCCGGATAAAATAAAACAATATTGCACGAACCATATGTTGTATTTATT
>JBNMGS010000121.1:0-6005 GCA_050872365.1 Lachnospira sp. | reverse complement strand
GTATATGAATATTTTTAATACTTTTATCAAATTTTTTATTCTTTCTTATTCTTTTATTTTATAAAAAAAACGGCATATGTATGTGTATTTCTACTGCATACATATGCCTGTTAACATTCTAATCCACAACTACCACACTACAACACCACCAGCGATGTTAAATGTGTTACCGTAGAATTCATATGTTCCTGTGTAATTCCAGTCTACAACACCACCAGATACGTAGAACCACATTCCATCGTACTCTACAAGTGTTGTTGTCCAGTTAATTGTTCCGTCTGATACGAAGAACCATGCACCATTATAGTTTACAAGTCCATAATAGTTCCAGTCTATCATGCCTCCTGACACATAGAACCACATATCATTATAATATGTAAGACCTGTATAATTCCAGTCGAGTATACCACCTGATACATAGAACCATATTCCATTATATTCTGCAAGTCCTGTATAACTCCAGTCTATCATACCGCCTGATACATAAAACCACATTCCATTGTATTCTACAAGTCCTGTGTAATCCCAGTTGATATTACCATTCTGGTAATACCACCAGCCGTATTCGTTGCTGGCAAGTCCTGTATACTCTGTGTTAACCTTACCGTTTTCTACATACCACCAGTTACCTGAACCACCGGCACCATAAAACATTCCTGTGTAATTAAAGTTAACCATTCCATTCTCTACATACCATGTACCGTATTCATTAGATGCAAGACCTGTATAACTCCAGTCGATACCACCATCAAAAACATAGAACCATACATCATTATAGCATACAAGGCCAACATACATCTTATCTATCTTACCGCATGAGTAGTAATACCAGTTGCCATCATCTCCCTGACGAAGACCGCTTGAGTTATCATCAAGCATTCCTTTTGCTATAAGTTCCTCTCTTGTTGCAGCTACGAATGCAAAACCATTAGAGTTAGCATATTCTTCTGCCTTAGAACCAGAAGCACCATATATAGTGAAATCATCCTTCTTCTGCTCTTTATTTTTATTATAGCTGCCACCCTTTACACTTTTACCTGTATTAGTAGTACTTGCCTGTACATAACCGAAAGCATAATCACCAATAGTTGTAACACTTTCTGGAATATATATATAATCCATTGACTTATTATCATAAAAAGCATGATGGCCTATGCTCTGAATTCCTTCATTTAATGTTACCTTTGTAAGCTTTGAGTTACTTGCAAACGCATAATATTCAACACTTGTAACACTGTCAGATAAAACTACACTTTCAGATGCACTATTATTCTTATATGCACAGTAGCCTATCTTTGTAATATTGTTACCTATCCTTATATCCTTAATTGGGCAGCTTGTAAATGCATAATCTGGTATATAAGTTAATCTGTTACTAATAACCACATTGGAAAGCGATGTATCTCCTGCAAAAGCCCAGGTACCTAATGAAACAACTGAATCTGGTATTATTATCTCTTTAAGTGCTGTACAATGTGAAAATGCATTATCAGATATAGTTGTTACTGAATCTGGTATTCTGATTGTCTCTATCTTTTTGCATCCATCAAACGCATAATATCCAATAGTTGTTACAGTAGATGGAATACCAACTTCAGTAATTGATGAACAATTATTAAATCCAGCTAATTTCTCAAGTCCTTCTGAAAGATTAACCGTTACAAGTTCACTACAACTCCAAAAAGCATTTCTACCTATAGTTTTTATATTAGCTGGCACATTTATTTCTGTAATAGCAGCATATGAAAAACATCCGTCTGGAATTTCTGTAATACCTGAACCTATGAATATTTTTGTAAGTTCCTTACAGTATCCATATGCACCATAGCCAAGTTTAGTTATATTATCAGATATAGTTACTGATTTTAAGCCTGTTGCATAAAATGCATATTCCTTTATTGTTGTTACAGTTTCAGGAATATGTATATCGCTAAGACTGCTACAATACATAAACATTCTATCTGCGATGTACTTAAGGCCTTCACCAAGCTTAACATTTACAAGTCCCTTGCACTGTCTGAATATACATGTTTCCATGTTCTGTACTGTTCCAGGAATCATTGCTTCTGTAAGATTAGAACAATATGCAAATGCATATTTCTGTATATCTGTTGTTCCTTCGGGAATATCTATCCCAGTAATACCAGACTTATAAAATGCTGCTCCTGAGATTGTTTTTAATGCACTACCTGTAGCGAATTCAACCTTCTTAAGGTTAGATGTGCCTTCAAATGCACTGTACTGAATCCTTGTTACCGTTGAAGGAATAGTAACCTGTGTTATGGCTTCATTCTTGTAAAATGCCTTTTCATCAACACTGACTACAGTTTTTCCATCTATCTGTGATGGAAGTTCTATAGCTGTATCTGTTCCTTTGTATGAAACAATACCTATTCCTTCTGTTCCATATACATTGTATACATAAAGGCCATCTTTAGATTCAACATTGCTTTCTGTTGGTACTGGTCCTTTTGGTGTATCTTTTTTTGAATTACTACTACCTGCACTAACAATAGCATCTTCAACAGATACATCGTTTGATATTACTTCATTATCTGCAAGCTCATCAACACCATAAGTGTCATTACTCTCATTGAAAGCTTCTTTAACAGCTTCCATCGACTTGTCACTATCTGCATCCGCTGCATACACTGTGTAGCCTGATGTTCCTACACACATAACCAGCATAAGCGCAGCAAGAATACCAGACACTAACTTTTTTTCAAATCTTGTCATTCGTTGCACTCCTTTACTTCGTCTTCTGATTTAAAATATCCTTCTTTCGTACTCTCACACCTGTCTGTTGCAATAAGACCTGTCTTTTCACATATCTTTATCTTCTTAACACCATTTGGAACTGTATATTCAAGATTTTCCTGATGTAAGCCTGATATGATATCCTTAAATATATACTGGATAAGCTTACTATCTGCATTGATAACTCCTGTATCATATCCGTTCCATACTGCACACACAAGCTGCGGAGTAACACCTACAAACCAGTTGTTTTCATAATTGTCTGTAGTTCCCGTTTTTCCTACAACATCAACTCCTTCCACCTCTGCTTTAGTTGCCGTACCTCCTTCACTTACAACACCTTTCATCATTCTGTTCATGATATAGGCTGTCTGTGACGAAAATACTCTTTTTTCATTTTGTTTTTTATTATCAATGTAGTAATCTTTGCTATCCTGCTTTATATCACATATAGCATGTGATTCTACATAGACACCACCATTGGCAAATATCTGATAGTAACCTGCCATGTCCTTTACTGTTACACCTGCATTCAGATATCCGAGTCCTATATTAGATAATACACTATCCGTGTTGCCTTTATCTATTTCCTTCTTTTCGTAATCAACATTAATTCCAAGCTTATCTGATATATAATCAGCTGCATAGGAAACGCCTTCTTTATTCAACACCTTTATTGCTATTGTATTAAGTGACTTAGCAAGACCAGTTGTTACATATGTATCCTCATATGTATATGGAACCACATTTTCAGGCCACATTCTGCTGTTTCCATACTGATCTTTCACCTGCATATATGGTTCATCCATCATCCGTGTATTCCATGAGATTACACCTTTTTCAAGCGCCGGGCCATATACACTAAGCGGCTTAATAACAGAACCGGCATATGAAGCTTTATCTGCATAATTAATATAATCAAGACTGCCATAACCTGTATTATTATTACCATAGCTGATACTGATACCGTTACTATTACCATTAGCAGTGCCATTGTTAGCTAAAGTCCTGTATGTGTTTTCCTGCGCTTTATCTGACTTAGAATAGGCAGCAAGTATGCAGCCGGATGTATCATTAAGAACTATCGCATAATTACCATTTAATGATTTTTCTTTATCTTCAACAGCATTTTCCACCTGATTCTGATATTCCTTATTATAATATGTATCTATAACCATATTATCCTTAATAAGCTTCTGTGCAGCCTGCTCTTCTGATATGTTCTCTTTATCTGCAATTATACTTACGGCTTCTTTCCAGGTTATGTCTGCATATGAGCTGTCACCATCATTGCATTGTATATGAGTATTATTATCAGAGTATGTTACTGTTGCAATAATATCACCTGAAACTCCCTTTACCAGACATTGTCCTTCTTTGAGTGATTTATAAGGTTTTTCTGTTATTATACCTGCTATTATGATAACACATGCAAGTACAGCCACTCCTGCACCGGCTAATATTTTTTTATTCTTACGCATATTTCCATATTCCAATCGTTTTCTTTAGCTTCTTTGGCTACATATTCTTTATTCTGGCTTCATACTGCTCCATGAGCGTATAATAGTCTACAGGCATTCCAAATGTTGGTATATCATTTATCTTCCATGCAAGACTGCTGGTCTTGTCTGATAACTTCGTAAACTTATCTGGTATGCTTTTTAGCTGTGCATAACATATCTTTGCACTGTCTGCCTGCGAGTTCTTGATATATATATCACATGACTGGAAAAGATAATCTGCGAATTCCACATAATAATCATGATTATATGGTGCCAGTTCTATGCATTTTAATTCGTTCAGTATGAAGTTCTCAACATCATTGTCAGTAAGGTAATATCTTGCCATGGCATTATAGGCTATATCCATGTGCTTGTTCTTATCTATGACTGTCTGTGCTACATTCTTTGCTTTATCTATATCCTCTTCTGTCTCCAGATATCTTACCTGTGCCATAGTGTTAAACTTTCCTATAGTGTATGCCCTCTCATATTGTCCCATGTTATAGCTAAACATGGATATTCCATACACCGTTGTTCCTGCTATGAGCATGACCCCTATGACTACTGAACATACATCCGTCAGCATTCCAACCTTCTGCCTTGTAACATTCCTGTAATCAAGAAATAAAAGCATAACGAACAGTATCGCTATAAACTGGAAGTTATAATCAAATATACTGTGTATCAATACAGCTATAAGAACTACTTTGTTTCGTAACGGACTTTTCTTCACAACTATTGAACGGATAATCATCGCAAAAAACATAACCGCCGGGATTATCCCGATATCAAGCATAAGCTGTAACAGCTCGTTATGGACATTGACAACTGAATATACTCCTGTCTGAATCTCTCCCTGTATAAAATAATATCCATAATATCCAAGGCCGAAAGGATGTTTTAATATGACTGGAAGAGCATCTTTATAGTATAGAAGTCTTCCCAACAGTGTACTTGAGCTAAATGATATACTCCTGATTCTTTCAATAACCGGTAAATCCGGTGTAAATATCATGGCTAATCCTAACACCGCTACGATGCAGGCAAGTGCTATTATTATTCCTTTTCTGTATTTTTTCTGTGAAAGCGCTATACCGGCAAAGATCAGTACTGCTATAACCAGTATACTTCTACAACCTGTAGCTATTATTCCGACAAGATTGACTGCTATATACAGGTATCTTGTTTTATCTGTCTGCCACAGGGCGACTATAGTACATACAAGAAGAAACAGGGCATATGTATTCGGATACTGAAAGGTTCCTGCAAGTCTTCCTGCTACAGTTACATATGGTCTGAATGCACTAAAACACATCATAATAAGTGTTAAAAATGTTATGGCAGCACCCGTAACCGGTAAGAGCCCTATAATGTGCTCTCTTGTATTTTCTTTGTCACATATAAGAAAATACATAAGAATAACTGGTAAGAACTTAAAGAAACCTAATACTGCAAAGCCCTTATCTATGGCATATAAAGATGCCACAAGATACATCATGCAAAAAACTGCTATTGCTATAAAATTGTAGTCTTTTGTATACACTATCTGCCTGTTTTTAATGACAAAATATATATCAGTACATAAAAGTACGACCACATATATACATGATATATACTCGAAAAACGTTCCTGTTAAACATATAGATATAAGTAAAAGAATATATATATATGTTGTTATTATCTGTTCTTTTCTATTTCTGTCCACTTGTTTCTCCAATCTTTTCTTTAGATATCTTTAAATTTAAT
>JBNMGS010000120.1:0-6025 GCA_050872365.1 Lachnospira sp. | reverse complement strand
ATATACATATTTATAATATCACTTCTTATCATATATGTATATATAAATAATAATATATTTATCAATATATTCGCTCAGACATTTCTAATTGTATTATTTATTAGTTTTTGATATTGTTGTTAGATTGTCCAAATGCGTGACACATAACAATCCGCAGACAACAAAATCCAGGCTTTTTTTTTTAAAAGCCAGGACATATAATCCTGTATGCCCTGACTTTTCTTTATTATTATACTATCAGAGACTTATGATGCTCCATCTCTGAATATATTCTACTCTTCTTCCTTCTTTCTCTTTCCTGCGAATGCAGCAATACCTCCTGCAATAGCAGCCATTATGGCAAACAAACCTGTTCTTGCTGTATCACCTGTTGCAACGCTTTCCTTTTCATCACTTGAATTGCTTTGTTCTTCTGACTTTGCATCTGATGAAGGCTGCTGTGAACTGTCGTCTTTCTTAACGTCGTCAACCTTGCTGTCATCCTTCTTGCCGTCGTCAACTTTGCCATCGTCCTTCTTGCTGTCATCAACTTTGCCATCGTCTTTCTTGCCGTCATCGACTTTACCATCGTCCTTCTTGCCGTCATCAACTTTGCCATCGTCCTTCTTGCCGTCATCAACTTTGCCATCGTCCTTCTTGCCGTCGTCAACTTTGCCATCGTCCTTCTTGCCGTCATCAACTTTGCCATCGTCCTTCTTATCATCATCTTTCTTGACATCATCTGAACTGTTAGCAACATCCTGGTATACAATAGCATATGTTGAGAATTCATTAGATGAGAATGTGATATATTTAACGCCATCAGCCTCTGATTCTACAACATCAGAACCTGTTATAATGTCTATATTTCCACCATGAACTCTTGCAATACTATACTTTCTTGTCTTACTACTGTCTTTGTTAACAAGAGATTCTGGTACGGCAACCTTAATCTCAACAGGCTTCTTAGTTGTTTCTACAGCTGTTACGTCTGCATTTCCTATCTGCTTAGTAAGCTGGATATCTATAAACTGTCCTGTAATTCCATCCTTTAATACTTCAGCAACCTTCTTATTAACAGCTTCCTTCTCAACCTGGTCGACAGTATTATCCTTATTGCTTACCTCAACCTTGATGTTAATCTTCTGTCCACTACTTACGGCTTCCTTCTCAGCTTCTGAAAGTTCAATAGAATCCTCAGCAATCTTTACATCTACAACTGGTGCATCTTCTTTTTTATCAACCTTAACATCAGGCTTTACTTCTTCTGGCTTAACTTTCTTATATATATTATTTAATGCACTTTCTACGTCATAATCTCCCATAACTGTTGCAGCTGCATAATCCTTAGCCTCTTCTGAAGTAAGAAGCGGTCTTGAATTATCAACAACATATCCAGGACCGTATGAACCGTATTCTGCAAATCTTGCATTAGCAGCCAGATTACCACTCATATCACCATATGACTTTCCAGACTCTACACTTATAGCTCTTCCAAGATAGCAGTTAATAAATGTTGTAGAATCATCAGCTCCCCATGGACGTGCCATTCTGTAAGCTCCATCTGTAACCTTATCCTCTGCTAAGAATCTGCATCCATCAAATACATATCCATATTTTGTAGATGCATAAGTTCTACCTGCTGTAAAGCATCCATCTGCCTTATATTCTGTATATCTTGCCACTATATCGCAATCCTTGAATACAGATGTTCCTGCTCCATATATAAAGTCAACATTTCCTGTTATATAACACTTCTCAAAATACTGTCTTGTAACTTTGTAGTTACCATCCTCACCCTTCACTCTTGAATCTGTAAGAAGAGTATCCTGGAAACCTACAAGTCTGACATTAACACATGAAGTCTTATCTGCAACAATGCATAACGCATCAGCCTGCTGGTCGTTACCATTAGTATAGTTATATGAATTCTCTATAGTAAGATTCTCTGCTGTAAAGCCCTCTGCTGTTGTATCAACATACATAGCATTACGATTCCACATACTGTCAGCATTACCATTGGCTACACATACTGAATAGAACAAATGTGTTTTTTCTGCATCCTCGCCAAGAAGACTTATGTTAGGTGATTTAACTTCTACTCTTTCCTGGTATCCGCCGTTCTTTATAAATATAACTTTTGTTCCTATATTTGTTTCTGGAACTGAATTAACTGCTGCCTGGACAGTCTTATATGTAGCATGTCCATCTACAACTTCACCATCTTTTCCAGTGTATGCTGCATCTACAACAATATCATATTCTGGATTGCATACATAATTAAATGTCTTTCTTGTTGTCTTGTTATCATCATCTGTAAGTAATATCTCAACATCATTTCTGCCTGTATTAAGCGCGAAATCAAATGAGAACTGCTTATCTGCTTCAACCTTGCATGTTCCTGCCTCAGTACCGTTTACAATAAGTTTTGCTGTTCCTGCCTTGTCAGACTTCATTGCAATACTTGTTTTATCTTTAAATATAGTATCGTTATCCTTGCTTACAACACTTATCTTAGCTGCTTCATTTTCATATACATACTCACCTGTATGTCCTACTGATGTAAGCACCTGTATAGTCTCAGATGGATTAGCTGTGTTATTCTCATTTTTAGCAATTACATAATAATAATATGGCTCCTCAGCCTTTACATCAGCATCTTCATATGCTGTCTCGCTGACTGTTTTAATAAGAGTCTTTTCTCCTGCCTTTCCAAGTGATCTGTATACATCATATGATGTTGCACCTTCTACTGCATCCCATGTAAGATTTACCTTTTTGTCATCAGCCTTTGCGCTTAAAACAGCTCTGGCTAATGGTGTCTGATAATTCACTTCATTAGAAGCAACCTCTGCTCCCTTTGTATCTCCACCATAAGGAACTACCTTGAATGAATACTTTCCATCTCCGCTCATATTTTTAAATGAGAATGAGTTAACTTTTGTATCTCCTGCCTTAGTGTATGCTTCACCATCCTTTGACACATATACAGAATACTTCACATTACCCTTTCCTTCTGATGTAACATCCCATGAAAGATCAATGCTCTCCCTGTCATCTGCAATACTTGCAACTGGTGCTGCTATCTGAGGTGCTTCTCCTGTTGCAACATAATAATCATTCATATCATATACAACAACACCATCTGAATTCATAAGCTTTACATTAGAAAGGTCAGCTGATATGCCTGAAAATGCAAAACCATACTGTACTGGATTGCCCGATTTAAGTCCTGCAAAATATGTATCTGCTGATAAATCTATAGTTGTTCCGCTTGCAGCTGAATCAAGAAGAACCGTTCCATCAGCAGCAACTACCTTTACATCTGCCTTATCTGCTTTCTTAGTATATGTCACAGAATATGCTGTATCCAATACAATATTAGATGCCTTAGGATCTCCACAGTTACCAGAACCTCTTTTAGTGCTTGTAAATGTATGCTGGAACACCTTATTCTTCTGGAAATGTAATACATCTACTGCTGTGGCACTTCCCTTTTCTGTAGAGAATTCACCTATAGCAAATCCCTGTTTATCTGTTCCTGAATCTACTGAGTTAAATGTAATATCTGCTGTTATTGTCATATCCTCTGTAGTTGTTGGGAATAATATATAATCCATACCCTTATCTTCACGGATATTGCCCTTTACAGCTTTAGAACGTGTCTGATTAACCTTTAATACATTACCATCTGCTTCAGTTGTAAATGAGTTACCTTCATCATAATTACCTGAATAATCTTTACTTGTAGAATGTGTAAATGAAAGCTCTCCTCTTGATGAATCATATACTGACTTGTTAATAACTTCGCCATCATCTGTTGTATAATTTTCCATAATGCTTATATCTGAGAATTCAGCTTCAGTTCCATCTGTAGCAAAGAAACCAACTGTCTTTGTATCTATTCCTGAAAGTTTCTCACTTTTAACTGCAGCATCTGCAAAATCTGCACTTGAAGCAACAGAATATGTAACCTGTGTCTTATTCTCCTCTTCAAGATACTTAAGCTCAAGCTTCAGATAAACCTCAGCATCACTTTTAAGCTTTCCAAGTCCGTTTGCTCCATTCTTACCATTACCATGGCGTCCATATCTGAACTGATTCTTATCAACATCTGCATACAAAGCCTCTGACTGGCTTTCTGCATCATCTGCTGCATTTCTTATAAGAATACCAGCCTGTGAACCTTTTTCAGCAGATTTTGTCACTTTCATCTTGGCAGTGAATGTTATATCACCTTTTGCTTCGCAATAATTGTAATATAAATTATCTACGCCCTTATCTTTATCAAACTTAGCACCTGCGCCTGTTATCTTTACTGTTCCGTTCTCTCCATATACGCATGTACCTTTTGTTTCATGTTCTCCAATCTCAACAGAATTCCATATTGTCTCACGTACTTTAGACTGGCTTGTTTCCTGGTTCTGTTCCTCTGCCATAACATACTGTACTGGAGCCAGTGCACTTGTAAATGCAGACACTGGAACCATGCTTGCAATCATAGCTGATGTTGCAACTACTGTTGCAGCCTTTTTGATACGTCTGTTCTTACTCATATTTTGATAATACCTCCCTAAATATACATACGGCAAGACCCCCGTCCTAAAACCGATTGTATTCAATCTATCACAAATTATATGTTATATCTACTCATTTTTAGATGTAAATTATATTGTATACTGATTTTTTTAGGTGTATAATATATAATATGTTAATAACACACATATTATCAGCATTATTTTTGTGCATATTATACATAATGATATGGGGTTAAAAGATATTTCGCCCTCATTTATGATTATCACCTCTAAATCCGCTAGTTTACCAGCTTCGCATAGTTAATTGCTACTTTCTTAGTGTAGTGCAGGTCACTAAGGTATACATAAAATTGCATGCAAGCATGCATCGACGATACCTTTTGACCCTTTAATCATATAATATTGCACCAGCCTTTTATTTTTCATCACTATGATATACATATCAAAAGTAACTTTATGTGGATGAAATGACTTTTATACTTTTAACACCTGCATCATACCATTCTGACAAGGAGACTCTTATGGCATCACGTTTTGAAATATCACAACAGACTTATAATTCTGCATATTCCATGAGACTTGCACATTCGCATTCCTACTGCGAACTATATTATCTCATGAACGGTTCATGTAATATGTTTATGCACGATAATACTTATAGAATGAACCCCGGCACCATACTTTTTATTCCTGCTAATATTCTACACAAGACTACTTATCTGGAAAACACATATCATGAACGCTTATATATAGAATTTACGCTTGATTATACTTCTGACCTAATAGATACTCTTGGCTTCAACCGGTTCAAGGATATATATTACATGCACTTTTTTTCCATACCAGAAGAACACCGTGAAGATATACAACACATATTTAAGCTGCTTATAACCGAAAAGCACAAGCCTACTGAAATGTCACCATGTTCAATCAAATGTCATCTGCAGAATCTTCTTATCAGTCTTGCAAGATACTGTGACAATTCACTGGCATCATCAACCTCCCTTGTTAATAACGTGCAGATAGTTGATGCTTCTATACAAAAAGCCATGAACTATATTATGATGAACTACAACCATAACATAACACTTGATGAAGTTGCTGGTATGCTCCATCTGAACTCATCATATTTCTCCAAAAAATTCAAATCCGTAAATGGATTTGGATTCAAAGAATATCTGAATACAGTTCGGATAAACCATTCCGAACAGCTATTACTTGAGACTGATTTAAATATAACAGAAATAGCCCTGCAATGCGGATATGATAACAGCAACTACTTCGGTGATGCCTTTAAGCATCTTAATAAGATATCACCAACACAGTTCAGGAAAATAAAAGGCAACCGTTCTGAAACGTAAACAATTACACCGAAAATGAAATAAAAAGATGGGGCTGCCGCATTAAGCATAATCTATACAATATATAGATATTAATAATAGATTTATTATCTATATATTGTATGAATATTGCTTCGTGCGACAGTCCCATCTCTTTACGTATTTTAT
>JBNMGS010000119.1:0-6026 GCA_050872365.1 Lachnospira sp. | reverse complement strand
GTCAAAAAGTCATTCATGACTGCATGAAATAACTTTTGAACTTGTGACACATATATCTTATGGAAAGTTGAAAACTAATGTATATTTGATGATAAATATATTTTACATATAGGAAAAGACAGGAGATATTATATGGATGGCTTAAAAGTTTTAATGGTTGATGATGAGAGCAGAATGAGAAAGCTGGTAAGTGATTTCCTTACAAGAAAAGGATATCAGGTAATAGAAGCGGGAGATGGCGAAGAGGCTATTGATAAGTTCTACGAGGACAAAGATATATCACTTGTTATATTGGATGTAATGATGCCAAAGATGAATGGCTGGGATGCATGCAAAGAGATTCGCAAGAATTCTAATGTGCCTATTATTATGCTCACAGCAAAGAGTGATGAGGCGAGTGAACTTAATGGTTTTGATTGTGGTGCTGATGAATATATATCCAAGCCTTTCAGTCCAAAGATTCTTACAGCAAGAGTGGATGCACTTATAAGAAGGTCATACAGCATAGACAGCAGTGAGATAATGGATGTAGGTGGTATAGTTATTAATAAAGCTGCACATATAGTAAAGATTAATGATAAAGAAATAGAATTAAGCTTTAAGGAATTTGAACTTCTTACTTATTTTGTTGATAATAAAGGAATCGCTCTATCAAGAGAAAAAATACTTAACAATGTATGGAATTATGATTATTTCGGTGATGCCAGAACAATCGACACACATGTTAAGAAGCTTAGAAAAAAGCTGGGAGATAAGGGTGACTATATTAAGACTATATGGGGAATGGGTTACAAGTTTGAAGTAGAAAGCTAAAAAGATAAGAGGGTTAATCATGGGTAAGCATTCAATCAGATTTAAGATTACATTGTTGTTTGCAGGTATAATATGTATACTTATAGTTATGCTGTTACTTTTTAATGTAACATTTTCAGAGAAATTCTATGTGAAAGACAAGCAGGAAGCTATGCTGAATGCTTACGAATCCATAGATGATGCATGTAATAAGTATAGCCTGGGTTCATTATCTGATACAGACCTTAAAAATAATCTTGAACAGGTGTCAACTTCTAAAGGAATGTCAATAATAATCGTAAACAGTGACTGGACGACTTTTTATGTAAGTACTCATGGTGATGAAATGATGCTTGAAAGATTGAAAAAGAGTATATTTAATAATGATATCTTTCAGGGAATCTCAGATAAGTCAGGTTCAGGGCAGCAGGACCAGTCAGGTGATAATAAGAATAATGGCAATAGTAATGGTACTGGCAGCACCAGCATTGGAAGTAATAATGATGCCGCTGATAATGGTAACAATAGTTCTGATATGCCTGATAACCAGCCAGATGATATGAGTGGTATGTCTGATAACTCAGATAAAAGTGGCCAAAAGAAAACTCCGCCAGAGAAGATTATAGATATGTCGGGCAATGGTGCAAGTGAAACAAGGGAAATCATATATCAGAGCGATAAGTATACTATTCAGAAAGTGTATGATAACCGGTTGCTCGATGATTATATAGAATTATGGGGAACTTTGGATAATGGTGATTTTATTCTTATAAGAACTCCGATACAGGGAATAAAAGATAACGTCCATATTTCTAATACATTTATAACTTATATTGGTATAGTAACGCTTATTATAGGAATTGTGGCGGCATTTATATTGTCTTCTTATATATCAAGACCTATAAAACAGTTGTCTAATATAGCTGAACGTATGTCAGAGCTTGATTTTGATATCAGATATGATGGCAAAGATAAAGGCGAGATTGGTCTTTTAGGTAACAGTATGAATAATATGTCCCGGAAACTTGAGGAAAATATATCACAGCTTAAAGCAGCCAATCTGGAACTTAAAAGAGATATTGATAAAAAGGAAAAGCTTGAACAGATGAGAACTGAATTCCTTTCTAATGTATCACATGAGCTAAAGACGCCTATAGCACTTATACAAGGATATGCGGAAGGGTTAAAAGAAGGTATTACAGATGACCCTGAGAGCATGGATTTTTATTGCAGTGTAATAATGGATGAAGCGGCTAAGATGAATAATATGGTTAAGAGACTTCTGACACTTAATCAGATAGAGTTTGGTGAGGACGAGCTTGTTATGGAGAGATTCGACATTAATGAGCTGGTAAGGTCTGTATGTAATGCTAATGAATTAAGGGCATCACAGAAAGAGTTATCTATAACTTATGATATGGGAGATGCACCTTTGTATGTATGGGCAGATGAATATAAGGTTGAGGAAGTAATCACAAACTATTTATCTAATGCCATAAATCATTGTTGTAATGAGAATATCATAAAAGTAACAGTAAAGCAGATAGATAAAGATAACGTCAGGGTTTCTGTATTTAATACAGGTAACAATATACCAGAAGAAGATATAGAACATATATGGGAAAAATTCTATAAAGTTGATAAAGCAAGAACGAGAGAATATGGCGGCAATGGTATAGGTCTTTCTATAGTAAAGGCAATAGTTGAATCTATGGGCAAAACATGCGGTGTCAATAATCTTACTGATGGAGTTGAGTTCTGGTTTGACCTTGACTGTAAGTTGTGATACAATCCTAGTAGTTTTAGGTGGATTGGAGAATATTGGATTATGAAAAAGTTAACTTTGGCAGCTTTATGCATTGTTGGTGTATTTGCTTTGTCAGGTTGTGGAGATAAAGTTTCACTAACTAACGAACAGAATGATATGATTGCAGAATATGTGGCTGGTACACTTCTTAAGCATTCATATGATAATGAATGGAAATATACTAAGTTAAACAGTGCAGAGGCAAGTAAGTATAATACTAAAGCAACAACATCTGCAGGAACTGTTAAGCAGACAACAGCTACTGGCTCTTCTGCGACAACATCTGCAACAAGTGCATCAGGAACAACATCTATAGCTTCTGCCACAACAAAGGCATCAAGTTTATCAGAGGCGCTAGGTTTAAGTGGAGTTGAAGTGAGTTATAAGGATATTTCTATAAACGATAGATATCCTACAGAAGCATATGCAGTATGTGTTCCAGCTGATAGTGGTTGTAAGGTAGTAGCCGTTGAATTCACGATTAAGAATACCGGTTCATCATCAGTTACAGCAACAACTAAGTCATCATCAGTTACTATGAAGTTAAGTATGGGCAGCGGAACATATAACCAGTATAAGTCGATGCTTAAAAATGATATATGTGGACTTGATGGCGTAAGCATCAAGGCAGGAGAAAGTTACACGGCAGCAGCAATATTCCAGGTTCCGGAAGCATCAGCTGTTAAATCATCAGATATGAAGCTTGAGGTATTATCAGGTTCACAGCAGGTTGAAACAATCAGTCTTCAGTAGATGAATGTATTAACGATAGATTTATATAAAAACACTAAAATTATAAAAATTACTATAGAAAAACTAAAGCTGCTATAAATAATAGCTGCAATATTAAGATGAATATGTGATATATAGGTATATAAGCATTGATTAATCTATATATCTTATAAATTCTTCTTAATATTGCAGCTATTTTATTGTTAAATATTATCAATATAAAAATACACACTTTCTATTTCAACAGAACATTTTCTTTCGTGTATACTGCTGCTTCTTCGTCAGTAAGTATATGTACAAATGAAGCTCTCTTGTCTGGAAGGTATCCAGGACCGTGACCATTGTATTCAGCATAATAAACTGTATCATGGGATTCAGGCTTGTTCCAGTCATGAAAACCATCTTTTGCAACCTGATCTGAATATTCGCAGTTTAATAATACGAATTTTGCATATATTCTCCATGGGCGGCTTAGATAGCAGGTTTCTTTTGGACAGTTCCCGGTAAATGTACAACTGTCAAATACATATCCATATTTCTGGTTTTCGTATGTTGAAGGTGCAGTATAGTAGCTGTTAATAGCTTCATTTCTGTTCAATGCATACAGAGTACAGTTTTTAAAGTAGGCAGTTGCGCTGCCAAATATAAAATCAATCTCTCCACATATATAACAATCTTCGTATAATTGTTTTGTAGGAATTCTTGGTGCAAATTCAGTAGGACCTGTAAAGCCTCCAGGTTGTTTTTCTTTAAGTGGAAGAGGACCTGTAAATAAAGTGTCCTGATGACCAAGAAGACGGCAGTTTTTAAACAGAAGGTTATTTCCCTCAGCATATACAGCTATTGCCTGTCCCACTTTTTTTCCAAAGCCGGCTGAATTCTCAAATGTAATGTTATATGCCGCAAAGTTATTAGCATTGACAAAAAAAGTGTAAGATCTGAAAGTGCCACGTCTGCTGCCATCAGGCATATTCATAAGAGCGTAATATCCTTCAGTTATTACAGTATGTTCTTTTGATTCACCAATAAGAGTTATATTGTCTTTCTTGATTTCTACGCGCTCTTTATAGATTCCATTTTTTATAAATATAGTCTCTCGTTCACATGATTGTCTTATAGAATTCACAGCCTCCTGTACAGAGCAGAAATCGCCAGAATTATCTTTGGATACAGTAATCATTATAACCAATTCCCCTTTTTATAATTATAGTTTACATAAACACATTGAAACATTTTTTAAACTTAAAAATGCTTTATGGACAATTATACATAAAAAATGTATACTTATCAATAAAAAGAAATATAGAAATATTGCAGTTTTAACTGATTATAGGAAATGGATGAATTATGATTAAGATAGTTGAAGATATAAAAGATGTAGATATATATTTGTCGTTAAGGGATAAAGTTAACTGGATAAAACTTACAAGAGAACAGGCACAGACAGCGCTGGATAATAGTGTTAAGATATTTACAGTATTAGATGATGACAAGCCGATAGGAATGGGAAGAGTAGTTGGAGATAAGGCAGTAATAAGTTATATCCAGGATCTTATAATAATACCAGAGTATCAGAGCAGACATATAGGTAGTATGCTTATTCAACATATCATAGATTACGTGAAATCTCTTACATTTGATAATTCCAGAATGATGTTATGTCTTATGTGTGCAAAAGGAAGAGAAAAGTTCTACGAGAAACATAATTTTGTAGCAAGGCCAACAGATGCACTAGGCCCAGGAATGATACAGTATATATACGCAGAAAAATGATATAATGAGCGCAAAAGAAAAGGAAGCGGCTGCAAAGCAGCCATTTACTTTTCTTGCGCCATTAACGAACGAACAGTCATGCGAAGCGACTATTGTCAACTACACATAAAATTAGGTTGACAATCAAAACAAATAAATGTAAACTAGATAAAAAACTAAAGTTAACATTACAAGCAATACTTACATTAGGTTGTTTAGAAAAGGTTAACATGCATTATATGCAGAAATGGAGAAAAAAGTGAAAGAAAAAAAGTTTACAGTTTATCAGTTATGTTTTATGGCATTAATGGCAGCAGTTACATGTATACTTGCACCAATGTCAGTGCCTATAGGTCCTATTCCCATAACATTGACTAACCTTGTAGTGTATTTTACAGTGTATGTTATAGGAACTAAAGCAGGAGTGTGTAGTTATTGCCTGTACGTTCTTCTTGGAATAGTAGGATTACCAGTATTCTCAGGTTATGTTGGTGGACCAGCTAAGATTGCAGGTCCTACAGGTGGATATATAGTTGGTTTTATTCTTATGGCGCTTATAGGTGGGCTTTTTATAGAAAAATTCAAAAGAAATTTTGTTCTTACATTGGTCGGATGGGTATTAGGAACATTTGTAGATTATTGCCTTGGAACAGTATGGTTTGTATATGTTGCCCATTGCACGTTTGCGTATGCACTTAAAGTTTGTGTATATCCATTTATAGTATTTGATCTTGGCAAGATAGTTATAGCAACATTATTAGGACACGCTGTAAGATATGCTCTCATTAAGGCTGGATTGTTAAGCAATGGGAAGGTGGATGCTAAGATTGCGTAGATATATTACTGTTTAACACACATTCTTAACGTACGGACGACATAATATAAGTGAAAATCGGTGTTGCACATACATCATCGATGCCAGAAGATTCACTTGGATATTTCT
>JBNMGS010000118.1:0-6038 GCA_050872365.1 Lachnospira sp. | reverse complement strand
TTATAAATTTCTTATACTCAATATTGAATATGATGTTGATACAGAAAACGCATTAAAACTCCTAACTAAAGATATCAGCGATGGAGTATTGTCTTTTCTAGCACTCGAACAGCATATTAAAACAACATGCATCGATGGTGGGAATAACATTCTAAAAACTATATCTAGTTATATGAACACATATATTGCCAAACCTGCTACTGAAATCCACAGCCTTACTAATAATAACGTTACCGCTGGTTATTTTATTACAAAAAGTGTTTTGGATATGTCCGAATATGATCAAAACACAATAAAACCGTTTCTTAAAGGTTATAAAAATATATCACGACAGTTAAATAAAAATGATAAAAAATTCAGCTTCATAATGTGCTCTAATAATAAGCAATATGAGGCTGAATGTATCAAATATATAAATACACTAAAAGTTCCAGATGGATATAGTATTGAAATAATAGTTGTACACAATGCATGTTCTATGGCATCCGGATATAATGCTGCAATGTTATCATCTGATGCTAAATATAAGATATATCTTCATCATGATTCATTTATAATCAATAAAAATATACTATATGACATACTGGAGCAGTTTACAGACTCAAACGTAGGCATGATTGGTGTAGTCGGTTCAACCAGACTTCCAAAAACATGTATCATGTGGTTTGGCTGGCGAATAGGGCATCTTATATCAAACAGCATATATCGCACAACAGATTCCGTACTGGAGGATGTATCTGAACCAACATGCGTTGAGGCTATTGATGGATTCATAATGATAACACAATATGATCTGCCATGGCGTGAAGATATATTTACCGGATGGGACTTCTATGATATTTCACAAAGCTTTGAATTCAGAAAAGCAGGATTCAATGTCATAGTTCCACCTGTAAAGACTGTTTGGTGTTTCCACGATGATGGAATCATGAACCTTGAAACGTATTATAATACAAGATTAATCTTTATGAAAGAATATGCTGATATGTTACATTAAGTATCTGGTCCACTATATTACTCCAAGTAAAGTTCTTAGCCGTCATTATGAAACCATTATATATAACATTCTTAGCCATTTCTTCATCTTCCAGATACTTATTAATGATATCCGGTACTCTTTCACATGCATCCAGACTGTAATACGCGATATCCCTGCCATCCACATAATTATCAAGAAGCCACTTACTGCTATCTGTGACAGGCAGTGACCCCTGAAGTAATATGTTAAATATTCTGTCATGTGTTCCATCTTTAAACCAAGGCATAACATTCAGATTTATCTTTGCTTTAGCCATAACAGGTAAAGTATCCTTAAAGGAAACCCTGTCATTAATTATATGTATATTAGAATATTGTGAGGATGGATGATTCTCCCATCCTCTTCCAAGCAGCCACATATCTATGCCTGCCGTCGCAATAGAAGAAACAACCTTCTCCCTATAATACATTCTTGCCATCCAGTCTATTGGTTCTGCGAATCTTAACAGCTGTTTTATCTGCTCTGACTGCAAGGATAATCCCATCATATCTACTACATCAAGAACTGCCTGTTCAGTAGTTTCTGAATTATTCCCTATCATATAATCCGCAAGATTATGATAAAATATGCGAAGTAACTCATTATCTTTAAACATTTCATCTATCTGTGTTAGATACCCCGATGGATTGTAATAAGTTCCAGAAAACACAACATCATATGGTCTTTTACCATAATCATCAAGCTGTAGTTCTCCAGCATAAGTTCCAGCATGTGGCATAAAACACACATTTTCTACATCTTGTTTAAAATATTTCTTAACATACTTAACATGATTGCGGTCACAACAGAACTGTATATATTTCTTAGGATGCCTGCACATAGTAGGATGAAACCTTAAAGGATGATCCATTAGAATATTACAGGTAATCGTTTCCATCGAATCCCATAATTCAATAAACATGTCATCCTTTATACCAAGTCCATCAAATGCTATAGCTACATCTACTTTTTCTACTAAGAACTCCTGAAACGACTGAAATGAATGTTCTCCATATCCTGACATATCATTAAGATCCAATATAAAACCGCTATGGCCTCTTCTAACTAATTCTTCTGTAATTCTGTCAGTAAAGTAATTAAACGACTCAACTCCAGAATAAAATAAAACAAAACGCATATTATTGTTTCCTGCATCTTTCTGTAAGTTCTCTTATCTTTTTCTCGCTGTCGTTCTCTGAAATAGTCTGGTCTATAAAAACTGTTGCCAGCTGCGTATAATATGGTGTTTTCTTAGCGTAATCCCACCATAATTTCTCTATATTATAATGCGGAACCTTCCCATCCCATGGCTTATACCATGTAAAATGCACTATAGATACATTCTCTTTCACGGCTTCATAACTTATATCACAGTAATAAGCAAGACGCGCAAACAAATTATACTGCTCATATGGAATATATTTTACTGATTGCCAGTGAACATAATTAAGTATATCCTGATCAGGTGCCTCCATAGCATAATTCCATACATTCTTTGCTATCCCCATATAATAATCATAATTATAATTATGTCTTATTTTTTCAATATTCATAAGCATAACACCAGAATTAAAATACCTGTAATCTTTTCTTTCTGGTGTTCCAAATATCCTTTTATGAGCAGGTCCATAATGTGATGGGGTACAATTACCACAATCATCCTCACACACTATTAAATCCTTTCCCTCAAAATCCATCTTATACAGACTTTCAAGCGACTTATTAACAATAATATCAACATCAAAATAAAACATTCTGTCTATATTATCTGGTAATATATCAAACAACATAAGCCTGTAATATGCCTCAAGACTCCACATCTTATCTGTATACATCTTTCCAGCAAACTTATCACGATCTACATATAACGGATGAATAGTAACATCATATTGTTTAAGACACTCCCTTATACTATCTATATCCTCATACGTCAGCTCACTATGTAGCATATATACATCTATATGACAACTATTATTCTCACAGATAGATGTAAGCATAACACCTGTGTATAAAAGATAATTCCGGTTTAACGCAGTTGCTATATTCATATTATAATCTTCCTTCCGATTAATAATAAAGCCTTTAGATCTATTATACTCTAAAGGCTTTATTGTTAGCAAATATATTTAATTATTTATTGCAATAACTGCAAAACATTATCTGAATTGCGATTAGCCTGTGAAAGCATGGCTATGCCTGCCTGCTGAAGAATATTATTCTTAGAAAACTCAACCATATCGGCTGCCATATCTGCATCTCTTAGTCTTGATTCTGCTGCCTGTGAATTCTCCTCCGTATTAGCATTATTATTGTATGCATACTCTAACCGATTCTTGATTGCCCCTAGTGATGACCTTGCATCTGATACTTTAGCAATAGCATTATCAACTAATTCTACCGAATCCGGATCATATACTGTTGTTCTAATAATATCCCCGGCTCCAGCTACTGGTTTAGGTCCATATACTTTCCTTGTTACATCGTATGTTCTCTGTTCTTCCTTATACTTTAAAGATGCCGGTGTAACTGTAACAAGACTTCTTTCTCCATTCACATACTTGTAGCTATATACTGCTGGTATGATTTCATCTAATACCTTTGCTGTATAACTCTTTGTTTCTTTTACTTCTGTTGCATTATTCTCCCATGCCATTAACTTCTGTTGATAACTATCGCTATATCTTTCACCAGTTGTATATCTGTTAATAGCGTATGAAGACAACCCCAGTGAATCAAGTGATAAATCCTGTAAATTCAAATCTATATAACTCGAATTCAATGCCCCACACATAACCTTAAGAGGAGATTCAACAAGGGCAGTCTCTCCCGGTTTAAGCATATTCAGCGACACCTTATACCTTACATTGCAGCTTGTCTTAACAGTTGTATCTGCCGCTTTCTTATTATTCAAGGCAATATTATCACGATAATCGTATACTATAAGGCTGTAATCGTCATCACCATTCACTACTCTGTCGAAATGTGATGCCATACTTTTACTTAACACGCTAGCGGACTTATCCCTTAAATCTTTAGCTATACTCTTAGCAAGCGCACTGACTTCATTCTGCTCTGCTGTCTTATCATCATTAGTTGTATCATCATCATAATTATCAGCATACTTATCAAGTACTTCCTGAATCGCATTAAAATACCCTGTATAAGTTTTTCCATTATATGTGAATTGAACAGCTGAAAGATTCAGATTACCAGACACATCAACCTCTGCTGTACTTTCAAATGCCTCTGTTGTAAGAAGTTTCTCACTACCTCCATATGTTATACTATTCACTTGCGTAGAGCACGTTCCACAAGGATAAGAAATCTTACAACCTATAAGATCAAATAATCTTGAATATAACTTATCTCCTGATGTTGTATTAGCCAATTCACCGAAATCCAACTTCGACGAAGCATTATTTTTTATGTTGTCACTCCAACCGCTTATGTGTGTATATCCGTCTGGTACAGAGGCATCCAGTGGTCCATAATAATGTTTAGAACTGTCATTGATACCATCATACTCTAACATAACACCAGATGTGTCCTGCTTCTGTGTATATTCATCATGTACTTTAAAATCAATATCAACTTTACCTTGTAACCATGTCGGAAGATCTTTTGTCATAGTCATAGTTGTAGTTACATCTATACTCTCATCACCGGTAACCTTAACCAAGCTCATAGGATTACCCTTTAATATCTGTTTAGTATTAAATGTTGTATCATCTGCAATTCTGTCTACTTCTTTAAGGCAGTTATCAATCTCCACCTGAATAGCATCTCTATCCTGTTCAGTATTAGTATCATTATACGCCTGAATAGTTAATTCCCTTACCCTCTGCAATATACTATGAGTCTCCTGTAATGCTCCATCAGCCGTATCTATTAAAGACATACCATCCTGAATATTCTGTTTACCTTTATTCAACCCTCTAATCTGCCATCTCAATTTCTCTGAAATCGCCAGCCCAGCCGCATCATCAGCTGACCTGTTAATCTTGTAACCAGATGAAAGCCTCTCCGTAGTCTTATTCTGGCTCTGGTTAACCTTATTAATCTGCGTTCCTGCAAATTGTGCCAGCAGGTTATGTGCAACAACCTGCATATCTTTATACCTCCATATATAATCAATCCCTATCCTGTCACTCAATATTAAAAAATATTGAAATATCTCTCAACAATTCCCCATGAGATTAATAAATATTCTCTATATTATGTATCGGTTGATTTTTAGAAATTCTTAACACTTACTCTAAACCTCATTAATTCTGTCCGTAATATGCATCTTTTCCGTGCTTTCTTAAATAATGTTTATCCAGAATATATGTATTCATATATGCATCTGGATTTATTAATAACGTTTTTAATGCCATTTCTGCTACTTTCTCCATAACAACAGCATTATATACTGCATTTTCTGAACTATTACCCCACGCAAAAGGTCCGTGATTCTTTACTAATACTCCTGGGATAGTCATTGTATCTGATTTATTTTTCTCTATAGTTTCAATGATTACCTTTCCTGTATTTATTTCATAATCATTCATAACCTCCTGCCTGGTTAACTCACGTGTACAAGGTATATCTCCATAAAAGTAATCTGCGTGTGTCGTTCCTAATGCAGGAATACCCATGCCGGCCTGTGCAAATGCTACTGCATTCACTGAATGAGTGTGTGCTATTCCATTAATATTCTTATATATACGATATAACTCTAAGTGTGTTGGGGTATCTGAGGATGGTTTCCATTTTCCTTCTACTTTGCATCCGCTTGCAATATCTACAACAACCATATCATCAGACGACATTCCTTTATAATCTACACCTGATGGTTTTATTACCATATATTTTCTATCATCTGATATACCACTAACATTTCCCCAGGTATAAATTACAACTCCTTTTTCAAAAAGGTCTAAATTAGCAGCACATACTTTTTCCTTAAGTTCTTCCAGCATCTATATTTCCTTTCCTGTATTACAATTTCATACTAAAAATAAAGGTATAAAAATTTTTA
>JBNMGS010000117.1:0-6082 GCA_050872365.1 Lachnospira sp. | reverse complement strand
GGGGATGAATCGTTCCAGATGAATAATGAAGGTTATCTGGGTACCAAGGATGGTGATTATGTATTGGGAGAGAGTGGTAATCCAATACAGCTTCCTACAGATGTGGCACAGTTTACAGTTGATTCCACAGGAGAGATATATGCTGATGGACAGTATGTAGATACATTTGGAATAGTTGATTTTGAAGACTATAATTACATAGAAGCCTATGGAGAGAACCTTTACAGGGCTGTTGATGGAGCAGCTGTTAAGGATTCAGATGCAACTGTTAATCAGGGATATCTTGAAGCATCCAATATTAATGTTGTTACAGAAATGGTCGATATGATTAATATAGCAAGAGAATATGAGAGCAACCAGAAGATTGTCAATGCAGTTGATGAGATGTTAGGTAAGATGGTAAGTATATCTGAATTGTAATATGATTAAATGAAAAAAGGTATCATTTGATGCATGTCTGCATGCAATGAGTGTACACCATAGTAATCCGCACAACATCGGAAGTTAAACACAATTCATTAAAATGAAATTCTCAGTCAACTGGATATTTGCAAGAGGATTGCGCAAAGTGCAAAGCAATTGAGCAATCCGTATACATCAGAATAAGTGAATTAATAGATTGGCAGATGTAAAATAAATATATATGGCAAGCCTGAATTAAAGTATGAGGCAGTGCCATATTATAACCAGGAGGACAGACACTATGATGAGATCGTTATGGACTGCTGCATCAGGAATGATGGCACAGCAGACAAGTGTAGATACAATATCGAATAACCTTGCTAATGTTAATACAGTAGGGTATAAGTCAGAATCAACGGAATTCAAGTCTTTGTTATATCAGAATCTTCAGGCTAAGACAACTTCAGCTAATGGTGAGAATAAGCCAGTTGCAGCACAGGTTGGTCTTGGTGCAAGAGTAGTATCAGTGACATCGCATTATACACAGGGAGCTATGAATGCAAGCGAGAGTTCAACAGACTTTGCTATTAATGGAGATGGATTCTTTGCAGTTCAGAATGAAAATGGAGAGACAGTGTATACACGTAATGGTAATTTCTATTTTTCAACTGCAACAGAAGGTATGATGTTATGTACAGCAGATGGTTATCCAGTGTTAAGCACAGATGGACAGCCTATAGTACTTACAGATGATTATAATTCATCTAAAGTAAAAGTTGACAAGGATGGAAATATCCAGTATCCGGGAGATGATGGTAATCTTGAGGATATTGGTGTTAAGATAGGACTTTTCCAGTTTACTAATCCAGCAGGACTTGAAAAGCTTGGTGGTTCGTATCTTGCAGAAACAGATGCATCTGGAGTTCCTTTGAATGAGGAGACAGATGATGTAGGCAAGAAGAGTGAATTAAGACAGAACTATCTTGAGGCATCTAACGTACAGGTGGCAACAGAGATGGTTAATCTTATTACAGCCCAGAGAGCATATGAATTATGTTCAAAGGCTATAACAACAACAGATACTATGATGGAACAAGCTAATTCGCTTAAGAGATAATGGATTAATATGATACGGATATGTTAAAGTCGTTATGTCGAAAACATAGCAGAAAAGAGGAAAAGTATGGATTATATGACAGGTGTAAACACAAGTTATGCAGATACATATGATAAGACTTCATCACAGCTTAGTGACAAGATAAATAATACAGATTTTTCCAAGGCATCAGATGATGAGCTTATGAGCGTATGTAAGGATTTTGAAAGCTATTTTGTGGAACAGATGCTTAAATCCATGGAAAAGATGGCTAAGATTGATTCGGATGATGATGATGACAGTGGTACATCATTGTTTAACAGCATGGCATCTATCGGTGGTAGTTCGGATTCTGCTATGAGTACACTTGGAAGTTACTTTGGTGATGAGATGATAAAGAATTATGCAGATATATTTACAGAGTCTAATAATGGCAAAGGACTTGGTATAGCACAGACACTTTATGAACAGATGAAGCGTAACTATGCAGTAGATGAGGCATAATTATTATGATGTAAGTGTTATGCTGATTACATATAATATATCCGGTCTGTGTATACAAGATAAGTAAGTGGCAAAGCAGTCTTTGACCATCACATCATCTGTATATTGATAAATGTGAATATATAAAAGGTTATAAAGTTATAGATATAAGATATAAAGAGAGGAAAGCAGATTGGATTACGAGTCTGTTAAATATGTAGAAGGATTTGTAGAGAACATTATTTTCCGCAATGAAGATAATGGCTATTCGGTTTTTGAAATAGAATACAAAGGTGAAGATGTTACCTGTGTTGGCACATTAAGCAGTGTTGACACAGGTGAATTTATAGCTGCAGAGGGTGAGTTTGTAAAACATCCATCGTATTATACAATGCAGTTTAAGATTAGTTCTTATGAGTTCAAAACGCCGACAGATGCGGAGTCTGTAAAGCGTTATCTCAGTTCTGGAGCCATAAAGGGTATAGGTGCCAAGATGGCTGAACGTATAGTTAAGGAGTTCGGTGAAAATACATTTGAGGTGCTTGATAAGGAACCAGAACGTCTGGCAGATATTAAGGGAATAAGCTATAACAAGGCTATGGACATAGCACAGCAGTATGCAGGTAAAAGAGATACCAGAAAAGCAGTTATGTTTCTTTCTGATTATGGCATCCAGATGAATCTTGCCAATAAAATATTCAAGAAATATGGTAACAGCATATATACAATAATTACGGATAATCCATATAAGCTTGCCGATGATATAGAGGGGATTGGTTTCAAAAAAGCGGATGCTATTGCAACAAAAGTGGGTATCAAAGGCAATTCGGATTTCAGAATAAAAAGTGGATTGCTGTATTGCCTGAATCAGGCAACATTGCAGGGACATGTATATCTGCCATATGATATGTTAAAAAAACAGGCAGAACAGCTGCTTGAAGTAAAGATAACAGATTATGAACATTTTATAAGTGATCTTGCTATAGATAAGAAAATAGTTATTAAGAAAAACACAGATGATTTAGTTACAGAAACAGGCAATATTGCTATGCAAAGCTGCAATATTGAAGAAAATGCTGACGAGCATATATCGTGGAATGTATATTCATCTATGTATTACCGTATGGAGCAGAATGTAGCAAAGAATCTTCTTGAACTGAATATACAATGTGATGAGAATACAGAAGATGTATATGAACGGATTGCGCAGATAGAAAAAAATGAAGGCATAGTGCTTGACGATATTCAGAAACAGGCAATAGCACTGGCTGCACTTAATGGACTTATTGTAATAACAGGTGGTCCAGGTACTGGTAAGACAACAACAATCAATGCGATAATCAAATATTTTGAGATGGAAAGACTTGATATAAGACTTGCAGCACCTACCGGAAGGGCAGCCAAACGTATGACAGAGACCTGTGGGGTTGAAGCACAGACAATTCACCGTCTGTTAGAAATAGCAGGTGGAGGTCTTGCGGAACTTGATAATGAGAAGCGTAATGCAAATCACAGCATTGGAATGCATTTTAACAGAGATCAGGAGAACCCGATAGAAGCTGATGTTATTATAGTGGATGAGATGTCGATGGTTGACATTAACATTATGAATGCTTTGTTAAAGGCAGTTCCTGTAGGTACACGACTGATACTTGTAGGAGATGTTGACCAGCTTCCAAGTGTCGGTCCGGGAAATGTATTAAAAGATATTATAGCATCGGAATGCTTCAATGTTGTAAAACTTGAAAAAATATTCAGGCAGGCTGCAGAGAGTGAAATAATAACTAATGCACATAAAATCAACAAAGGAGAAAAGGTTACGTTAAACAAGTATAGCAAGGACTTCCTTTTCATACACAGACATGGTGCCGAGGCGATAATAGCAGCATTAAAAACAGTTGTTAAAGATAAACTTCCCGGTTATGTCAATGCTGATGCCAATGAGATTCAGGTGCTTACGCCATCAAGAAAATCAGCAGTTGGAGTTGAAAGACTTAACAGTGTTTTACAGGACTTTCTTAATCCGGCTTCCGCTTCAAAAATGGAAAAAAAGCATGGAGATATAGTATTCAGGGAAGGTGATAAGGTCATGCAGATAAAGAATGACTATCAGCTTGACTGGAGTAAAAAAAACGATTATGGAATAACTGTTGAGCAGGGAAGTGGAGTGTTTAACGGAGATACGGGAATTGTTAAAGAAATAGTGCCATTTAACAAAAGCATGACGGTAAGATTCGAGGATGGAAGATTTGTTGAATATAATTTTGATAATCTTGATGAGCTTGAGCTTGCATATGCCATAACAGTTCATAAAGCACAGGGAAGTGAATATCCGGCGGTTATAATTCCAATGTATACAGGTCCAAGAATGCTTATGAACCGTAACATATTGTATACAGCAATTACAAGAGCGCGTAAATGTGTGTGCATTATTGGCGAAGAGGATGTGTTTATGCAGATGGCTGCAAATGAATCAGATGCAAGAAGATATACATCACTTGACGATCGGATAAGGGAAATGGCGTAAAAGATGATAATTAATTGAATTAGTAACAGGTGATAATAATTGAATAAGTAATAGGTGGTAATAATTGAATTAGTAACAGATGATAATAATTGAATAAATAACAGATGATTATTGAATTGATTATTTTGCAATGAAAAGGATAAGAATGACAAAAGATAAAAAAATATATGATAAAACATATAATTCATTAAAACATATATTCAAAGCAGCTGAGGATGCATTATTTCCACCGGCATGTCCTATCTGCGGAAAACCAAGGATAATAAAGTCGGGTATAAGGCTTGATATATGTCCATGGTGTCTTGATAATATAACATATGTCAAAGAACCAACTTGTATAAAGTGTGGTAAAGTTCTTGATGATGACAGGGAGTATTGCAGCGATTGTTTGAAAATGGATCACATATATGATCAGGCTATAAGTCTGTATGAGTATTCGGATGGCATTAAACAGTCAATATACAGATTTAAGTATCACAATAAAAGAGAGTATGCTATGGTATATGCCAGGGAAATAGCAGACAAATGTGGTATGGTTATAAGAGCATGGAATCCAGATGTAATAATTCCTGTTCCGATACATGAATCAAGGCTGAAGCAGAGAGGATATAACCAGGCAGAGCTTATAGCAGATAATCTGGCAGAACAGTTAGAGATAAATATGGATAAAAATTATATAGCGCGTGTCAGAAAAACAACTCCGATGAAAGAGTTAAGTAATCTGGAGAGGGTTAAAAATCTTCAAAATGCTTTTCAAATACACAATAATGGTATAATATATAGTAAAGTATTGATTGTTGACGATATATATACAACAGGAGCAACGTTAGATGCCTGCGCCAAAAGCCTTAAACAATGTGGAACAGATAAAGTATATGCTGTGACATTGTGTATTGGTAATGGATTTTAAGAATAGATGTTTAGTGTAAAAAACAGATTTATATTTGTTTTTATACACAAGATTTGTGTCTGTGCGCACTTGACACGAATATGTTATGTGAAAAACGTGCGTAGAAACGAGGATTATTATGGAAGTAAGAAATTGTAGAATGTGTGGAAGATTATATAACTTTATAGGTGGACCTTATCGTAATCTGTGCCCTAACTGTATAGAAAAGATGGAAGACAAGTTTCAGGAGGTTAAAGATTACATAGAACAGCATAGTTCAGCAACTATAAATGAGGTATCTGAGGAATGCGATATCAGTGCCAGACAGATAGAGCAGTGGATAAGAGAAGAACGTCTTATGATATCAGATGATTCGCCAATAGGAATCAGCTGTGAAAGGTGTGGCGCGACTATAAGATCCGGAAGATTCTGTGAAAGATGCAAGAATAAGATAGCAAACAATCTTGGCTCTATGTATGGAGAATCCAATGCAGCTGTTGAAAGCATGGAAAGAAGAGCTTCTGCGGATGCAAAGATGCGATTCCTTGATAAGGATAATAAATAGTTAAATTGTTGTTGAACTAAGTCGCTGCGCGACGGCTTGATTTACTTATTGATTAAATAAAGTGTTGCAACAAACAAAAAAGTAGTGGAAAATGATCCGTGTTTATAGTATTGTTTAAGT
>JBNMGS010000116.1:0-6364 GCA_050872365.1 Lachnospira sp. | reverse complement strand
ATAAAATTCTAACATAAAGGGATTGCAAAATCAACATTATGCTTATAAAATAAGAATAGACATTTATTTGGCACAATGCATTACTGATACATGTTCTATCCACACATAACTTAAGGAAACGGACTTCCTGTTATTATGTAGTGTCCTGCATATGCCGATAGATATTATTATGTGATACACACATATCCACAATAGATAATTGTACAGATTGATTATGCAGACAAGGAGGTGACTGTTATGATCAGTAGTGTATATAGCTACTACCTGTCCCAGTACGGACACAAGATGAATTCCAAGTATGATACCCATACGAAATCACAACTTAAGAACACATACAGCAAAGTAGTCAAGATTAACAGCCAGACTCCTGTATACAAGCTTGACTTATCAACTGCTGCCCAGAAATATGCAATTGACCTTAAAGAGAATGCCCGTGCACTTGAAAATATAACTGAGGATTTATCAGACAGTACAAGTGGCGAGATGACATTTAAAAAGTCTGCTGTTTCAAGCAATCCAAAGCTTGTATCTGCACAGTATATCGGTGATTCAAGTCTTGCTTCTGATGATGAGACATTTGACATCGATGTAAAGCAATTAGCTTCAACACAGATTAATACGGGCAATTATTTACAACCACGTTCTAAGATGATACAGCCCGGTGATTATTCTTTTGATCTGTCTATTAATAATGTAACTTATGAGTTTCAGTTTACTGTAGAAGACAACGAAACTGTCAATAATGTACAGAACAAGCTTGCAAGACTTATTAACCGTTCCAATATAGGTCTTACTGCTGATATTAAAGAAGATAATCTTGGAAACACAGCTATTAATATCGAATCAGAAACTACTGGTATTAACGGAACAGACCCTGTTATATTTAAGATAGAACCAAGCAGTTTATCATCAGGTTCCGGTTCTTCCGCAAACAGCTATACCTCTGACGATACTAAAAGCATTGATAATAATGCATTTGTTGCAAAAAACACATCACTTATAAATACACTTGGTTTAGACAGAGTTTCACAGTACCCATCTAATGCCATATTTGATGTGAATGACGAAGAACGTGCCTCAATGAGCAACTCTGTCACTATCAACAAGTCATATGCACTTGAGCTTTCTGATACTACCGACAAGCCGGTAACTATAAGCCTTAAAGCAGATGCCGACTCAATAGCCGAAAGCATCAGCGAACTGGTATCTGGTTACAACAGCCTTATATCAGTGACTGAAGACGATGATAACAGCAGATTCCAGGGAACTGAACGGCTGCATAAAGAGATAACATCCATTGCGCATTCACATAAGAAACAGCTTGAAAGCAATGGACTTACCATCAACAAAGACGGAACTATAAGTGTCAACAAGGAAATCTTAAGTGAAGCCGCTGATAACGACCGGTTAAGCAAAGTCTTTGAAAGTCTTAATTCATTCAAAGATTCCATTAAGTCCAAAGCTGAAAATATAGCACTCAATCCTATGGATTATGTAAACAATAAAATTATTGCATACAAGAATCCTACAAGAACATACAACGACCCATACAACCTGTCTGCTTATACAGGAATGATGTTTAACGGTTATATCTAATATATCAGTAAGCCTATTATATATAATCCAATATATATGATGTTGGGTCAAAAGGTATTTTGCACCCAACCGATGTATACGGATTACTCCATTGCTTTGCAATTTACGCAATCCCCTAACACCATATATATTATTTTAATAAAAAAACTGGTTTATAGAGATTCAACTTCACATAATTAATTATATGAAGTTGCTTCTTCTATGAACCAGCTTTTATTTTTATTAATAATCCACTCTTTTTCTTCTACTATTAATCTTACGCCTCTGTAATATCTTTAGCAGCCTCTCCATAAGCCTGTACAAATGCTTTCATACCTTCTAGTGCATCTGCCTTATTGGCATCAACACCACTCTTAAGTGCATCACTAAGCTTCTTAACAGCACCATTAACCTCTGTCTCATCTATGTTATGTTTTTCCTGAACCAGCGAACGTGTTGCATTATACATCTCCAATGTATTATTAACCGCATCAACTGTCATCCTAAGATACTCATCTGTATCATCCTTCTTGCCACCTCTAAGCTCTGGAATAACTGTATCTATACTGTGAAGAAGCTTTACACAATATTCCTTTGCTTCTTTTAACACCTCTAACTGCTGACTTCTCATATCCTCCATGATATACTTCCTCTCATCCTGTTTTCTTATTAAACTGCTGCATTGCCACGCAATATACACACAATTCCTGTTTGCCTCAAACTCCTAAAAAATACTGTATTCACACAATATTTTATTACATTCCCGGCATTCTTTATGTAAACAAATCTAAAGCACTCATTTGTACTAATTTGCGCAATAACAACCACAATAGTACTTAGAGCTTTAGACACTTACATCATCTTAATTATAATCTCTATTAATCAATAATCAATAATTAACTGATATTAATTAACAATACAGCTTGTACTTACGTGCAATAAATAGCACAACCTACAATAAATATATCGACATCCGTAAAGCATACTTAACCCTGCCATGTCAGATATCTGAAATCCCTCCAAGAATATCATCTATAGCATCCTGGTCTATATCCCCATTATCCAGTCTTGGTAATGGTTCCTTAACAAGCTTAATCTTCTGAATCTCCCATCGGAATCCTTTTCTTTCGTTATACCTATTGATAAGTCTAACAAATCTGTCTTCCCTTGCATCCTTATCTATAGGAACTATCAGTGCTATAAGCTTATCGTTATACAATGTTATATAACTTTCAGCAACACCATCAAGTGCTGTGATTTCCCTTATTGTAACTGTACGGCTTATCTTCTCACCAGTTGGAAGAAGAATAATCTCAGGATTACGTTTAAGAAGTACAAGACGTCCCTTCTCGTTAATCCTTCCAAGATCTCCTGTATGATACACTCCATCTCTTAAAACACGTTTTGTATAAGCCTCATCCTTATCATAACCCTTCATAACGCAGTCACCACTGATAAGAATCTCACCATCTGGTGCTATCGATACCTTAGTCTCATCAAACAGACGATAAGTTCCATCCATAGTATCATTAATACCTATACAGCCAGATGTTTCGGTCATTCCATACACATTATATACTTTAAGATCCCTGTCGCTCAAAGCTTCAAAAAGTCTGAACGGACAACTAGCCCCACCGATAATAACAGTCTTTAACTCGCTGTTAAAAGCCTTTATCCTCTTAAGATAATCAACCATAGATGGTGAACCCGGAAGTATAGTTGGATTGTAATAATATGTGTCCGCATCTATATGTCTTAAACCTCTTCCTATACATACACACGCACCATTATGTAAAGGCCATATAAGACTATATATATATCCAAATATATGATGCAATGCTATCTGTGCAAGCACCTTATCATCCTCATTGCATATACAGAACTCATTTAATTCATTAACCGTATTCAATATATTAGCAACAGTAAGAACTACAGCCTTATCACATTCCTGTGGAACTGCAGTAAGCATCAGTATATTACCCTCTTTGACACTTTCAGCTTTATATAAAAGACCATCAACATCATCCTTTTCTGCACCCGGTATCATAATTGCATCACTATCCGCAAGAATATACTGATTCGTTGATGTCAATACATAATCAACCCCGACTTTCTTAAGAATATCATTTCGTGTATTCTGTGGCAGAAAGAAATCAACAAGCATAACGTCCTTGCCTGCAAGTATTATTCCAAACATATTAACAATCCATCTGTAAGATGCCGGTCCATACAGAGCTATTCGGTTGCCCGGAAACCTCATAAGATGAAGAGCCTTTTTGCATGCATCTTCAAACAGCTTACTATATGTTATCGTCATCGTGTCATACACTATAGCTTCTTTATCTGTATACTTTTCTGCATTATATTTAAGCATATTATAAAATGAATTAACCTTTTCCATACTCTGTACACCCTGCCTCTTATAATCTTTTCACTATGTATTTCTTAAACATTCATAATCTGGTTCTATGATACTGCTTATAAATATTAATTATAAATATCACTTATAAATATTAATTACCATATGATGTCTTACATAAATGTATTTTCACCTTCATCAACTACATGCCTTTATTGTAAGTTAATCAATGATTTTATACAAGCATAATTATAACATTCCTGACAAATTCCTGACAAATTTTATCACACAGGCAACAACTATTGCTTTCTACCGTAAATGCATTTATATTTAATGTATATGATGTAATGAGCGCAAAAGAAAAGAATGCGACTGCGAAGCAGACATTTTCTTTTCGGACGGCTTAACGAACGAACAGTCCTGAGAAGCAGGACGAAAGAGCGCGAAAGCGCGGGTTCGTGAGTGTAGAAGTAGCAAAGAGGAAATTATGATATAATAGTCAAAAAGTCAAAGTGACGTAAAACAGAATTATTTTAGAAATGAGGCTTTTCATGAAAATATATATATACAGATACGGCAGCATATGCGAACCTGACGTAATAGATTCATTTAAAAGACTGGGACTAGAAGTCCACGAAGAATGTATGGAAATGTTTAATAAAAAACTTACACCATCTGAGTGTGTAGCTCATACTTCCAAAGACATCTTAGATGGTGGATACAGCTTCGTATTTTCCATTAACTTTTTCCCTTGGCTTTCCGAGGTCTGCAATATAGCTAATATTGTATACATAAGTCTTATCGTTGATAGCCCTGTGCTTGAGCTGTACTCAAATTCGCTTTCAAACCCATGCAACCGTGTATTTCTTTTTGACCGTATGCTTTATAACGAATTCGCACCTTACAACCCTGGTCACGTGTTCCACATACCACTTGCGACCAATATGGAAAGAACCGATAAAGTCATACAGAGTGCCAGTGTAAGTGAGTGCAAGCATTTTTCAAGTGATATATCTTTCATAGGTTCTACATATCAGGAAAAGTGTGACTACAACAAGATAAAGCTTAATGAATATGACACAGGATATGTCGATGGACTAATAGAAGCCCAACTTAAGATATATGGCTACAACTTTATAGAAGATGTTATATCAGATGAATTCGCAGAAAGATTTATAAAAAGTAATCTGGGAACATACGAATTCCCAAAAGATTCGCGCTGTAACTATAAAGCACTAGTAGCACAGCATTATATAAGTGTCAAGGTTGCTGAACAGGAAAGACTTCGCGCACTCCGTATGTTATCAGATACCTTCAATGTGGACATATATACAGGCAGCGACACCTCATCTATGCCTCACATCAACAACAGAGGCTTTGCCAAGTCTCTTGAGGAAATGCCACTTATATTTAATAACAGCAAAATCAACTTAAATATAACTGCCAAATCTATACGTTCAGGACTTTCCCTTCGTGTGTTTGATGTTCTTGGCTGCGGTGGCTTTCTTATAACCAACTACCAGGCTGAATTACCAGAATTCTTTGAAATAGGCAAAGACCTTGTGGCATACGAAAGCATGGACGATCTTAAAGCAAAATGTGACTACTACCTTAAGCATGAGGATGAACGCATGGAAATCGCCAGTCACGGATATGAGACAGTTAAGAAGCTTCATACATATGACACCAGACTGATACAAATGATAGATATGGCATTTCCGGCTGCTAAATAAAATTATATCAAAGCAATATACAGCACTCTAAAACCAATCCCTATTTATACTTATGCCATAGGGATTGGTTTTATATGTTTTCTTGCCTAATATTTCTTTTCTTCCAGTATTTCCTCTAATATTTTCTTCACGCTTCTTTCAAATGTATACTCACTTTTCACCTTTTCATATCCATTCTGTGCAATTCTTTTCCGCTCATTCTCATGTGCAAGATAATAATTCACCTTAGCTATAAGATCAGGTATATCCTCATATACAACAAGCTCCCTGCCATTCTCAAAGCATTCTGCTATCTCGTGCTGATAATTCGTTATAAGAAAACCTCCACACCCTAAGACGTCAAACACTCTCAGAGGAATCCCCGACTGTATAGCCTTTAACGATATATTAAGATTAATCTTTGCCTGATTGAATGCAAGAGGCATCTGATTATAATAATCTACTGGTCCACACTGCTTAACACCTGATAATCTATCATCTTTATCAGACGAATACAGATTTACCCTGCATCTGTTCTGCAATAATGCAAGCGCCTTAAAACGTTCCCTGCCAGTAACCTCTGTTGCAAGTGCATAAGTAACCTCTGGTTTTATTACAGAATACGTTCCTCCTGATACTTTTGAAAAATTATCATTTATGCATTTCATCATTGTTTCATTAACACAATCATCTATTATATAACCACCATATAGTTTTT